>JASJAN010000060.1 GCA_030066985.1 Desulfobacterales bacterium | reverse complement strand
CACGCGCTGGGAATCGCTGATACCAGCGTTATCTTCGGGTATGGTTTCCTTGATCACAAACGGCGCATCGGCTCTACTGCGCGGGTTGGTGCGCGCTTTGTATTCTTCCAGGTTGGTGTAGCCGTCGCCGTCCGGATCCGCTCCACTGTCATTGACCGCTGGGTTTAAATTATTATCCGCTTCCCAATCATTGGCCATGTCGTCGCCGTCATCGTCGTTGATGGTAATGCTGGCCGGTGTCACCGAATTACCGGCCAGATCGGTGATGCCGCTGACGGTCAGCGTAAAAATCTCATAGGCCGGAATCGACGCCATGGAGAGCCGATAAGTGGAGCCGCCCAAAGCGGTGATATCATCATCTTTGGGATTGACTGTCGAAAAGTTTATCGAGGGGCTGAAGCTGTAATTATCTTCGTCAGTGGCGCCCTGCATATCATCTTCATCGTAGGTGACGGTGATGTTATCAGCCGCAAAATTAATCGTCGGGAATTCAACCATGGAAGGCGGATCAGCATCTGCTGTGGTAAACGTGCCTTCGGTGGATGGATTGGCATCGCCGGTTTTATTATCCGGGCCGTTGCCATAGGTGTCGATTGAACCCACCATGAAATAATAATCGGTTTCCTGGGTCAGACCGCTAAGGGTAATGCTGTGGCTGTTCACCAGGGCGGCATCTGATTCCGTATTCGGATAACTGTCCCAGGCGTCGCTGCCGGTGCCATACTGCACGACGCTGCTCGATGCGATATCGGTGGTCCAGGTGATTACCGCGGTAGTTTCGGTGATGAAGTTGACCTGGACATTGGATATTTGCGGTGCTGCCAGCGCGGTGGCCGCATTGATGCGGCCGTCAGATGACACCTTGTTGTTAAGGGCTGATTTAAAATCCACACTGGCTTTGATGAGCGCCTTGACCTCAAGGTTGGTCAGCGCCGGGTTATGCGCAAGTACCAGCGCTGCCACCCCGGCCACATGCGGCGTGGCCATGGATGTGCCCTGCTTGAATGTATATTCCGTGCCGTTGTAAACCGATGAGGCGGCTGTAAACTTGACGTCATCAATATAAAAACCGTCAGCGACGTTGCTGTTGCCGCTGACCAGCTGAAAGCGGACGTAAACACTACTGCGACCATCGTAGGCCTCCAAATCGGCCTCGATCGTCGTCCATGAAGCAAAGTTGCCCGTCACCCCGTTGTACAAGGTGGAATCCCCCGGCAGTTGAAAGCTGACCGGGCTCCAGGTGGTGCCATTGATAGATGCATGCACCCACATAACATCGCTACTGTGCAGGGTGCCGAAGATTTTAAATTCCACTTTGGATGCGGTTTGATTGTTCAGGTTAACGGCCGGTGAATATGCCCAGGAATTGGTGTTGTTCAGATAGTTAGCACCGGGGCTGTCGGTTAATGAATAGGCACCGGAATATGACTGCTGGTTGGTGGCGTTCCAGGTGTTATTGGTGCCGCCGGTGGTCCAGCCGTTAATATTACCGTCATCAAATTTGTCCTGCCAGAGCGTCGCGCGACCGGGTGCAGTGCTGTAGATATTGACACCCGGTGCGCCCACATCCACCGAGACGTTGCCATAGTTTGAAAATCCGGCCAGCTGGTCATTCTGATTTGTGGCGGCCACCGCAATAATGTTGGTACTGGTATAACTGGACGGGTAGTGAGGAATACTGTCGTTGTTGCGGCCGTTGTTGCCGGCTGCGCACACCACCAGCGCACTGGATGCATCAATGGCATCCTTAAGCGCCTGATTGTAACCGCCGCCGCCCCAGCTGTTGTTGATGATATCGGCACCCATGCTATTGGCGTATTCGATAGCCTCAATGGCGTTGGCTGTGCTGCCCAGACCCCAGGCATCCAGGAATCGCAGGGCCATAATTTTGGCCGACCAGCTGACACCTGTGACGCCTCTGTTATTATCACTTACAGCCGCTATAGTCCCAGCGACATGTGTGCCGTGTCCATGGGAGTCACGGGGATCTTTATCGTCGATTAAAAAATCCCATCCGTTGACATCATCAACATAACCGTTGCCGTCGTCATCGATAAGGTTATCGGCGATCTCTCCGGTATTGACCCACATATTTTTTTGCAAATCCGGGTGATTGATATCCACACCGGAATCAATGACGGCCACCACGACATCCGAGCTACCGGTGGTTACATCCCAGACCTCAAGCGCATCGATGTCGGCATCATTGGTGCCGTTTGTACCGTTGACGTTCTGTCCCGTATTGTGCAGGCCCCACAGACGGTTAAAGTCAGTGTCATCCGGGGGCGCAATATCGGCCGACACCACATAATTCGGCTCGGCATGCTCCACATCGGGGTCTTCCAAATAAATCTCCAGGGCTTCATCGATATCGGTTCCTTCAGGCAGCTGCACCTGCTGATACCCGTTGATCGAAAAGGTTCGGCGAGTGGAGATATCAAACCAATACGCGTAAGCAGCGGTTGCCTCCTGCTGCACCTCGGGCCGAAATTTGACCAGCAACTGACCGGGTACAAAAGCGGGAATCTGGGATCCGCGGTCTGCCGGAGGCACATCAGTTGAAGCTATAACCGGAAAGGCGGCTAAAATGCAGCAAACTGCCGTCAGCTTCAACAAATGGCGCACGGCGGCGCCGGCTGATACTGCTGTTGCTCTATTGTGTCGTTTTAACCTCATAATTGGGTTCTGCATATTTCACAGCGTCGTAGCTATTCAGGCGCTCAATAATCGCTTCGACCGAAGCACCGTCAGTAATTTTCATTAAATACAGATGGGGGCTCGAAAATTTATGGACCGTCTCCAGTTTCAGTTCTGTCTGGATGTTTATGATGGTTTTAGCGTCCGTTTCGGGCTTAAATTTTACCAAAACCTCATCGGGTGCATGCAGAAATTTTTGCCCCCTGGGCTGCTGAATTGTAGCGGGTTGCGTACCCTTGGCCTCTGGCTGCGGTTGTGTTTGGCCGGTTTGCGGGTCGATATTCTCGGCAGTTTGTCCGCAACAGGCCAGATAAAATGCAAAAACTAGACCAATCCAAAGCTGGGTATACACGGTGGCGCGCTTCCGAAATCGGCCGGATGGCCTTAACTTGATCATGCTGTCTCCCCTTTGTGCGTCATACCGCTTTCTGGTAAGATGCTGTAAGGCCCAAGTATATTAAGATGTATAAGTCGGTTTGTCCAGCACAACCTTGGCCTTTCAGCCTATCCTCCATATTGGCTAATATACCGAAAAACTTTAGTTTTTATTGTTCTAAGACCTTGTTCTGCAAGTGGTGCACCGGGTGATATGACCCTCCTCTGACCTCTGGCATTTGTCTTCTGCCCCATGATATGCTAACCAGCTGATTATTTATGATAAAGTTTTCAATTAGAGTGCCGATATTCAAAACGAACTCGCATGGATTGCTATTTCTGAAAATGGGTGCCATAATATCAGGATAACACCATGAAACAAAACCTTAATAGTCACATCAGCATAGCCGAGCAAATTATTGACGGCTCGCTAATTATTAAAACCGTTGCGGAATTTAAGAGCATTCTTAAAATTTTCCCCGATGATCCCGCCTTGCAGAAGGTTTTTTCCGATCTGCTCATCAAACAAAAACACCAGGACGAGGCTGCCAAATCATACGCCAAAGCCGCCCAGTTGTTCAGCGAAGCCGGAAAATTCTTGCAGGTCATCGATTGTAAATTGTTGCAATGGAGAATTAAACCCCCGACGCCAAAGGAAGCAAAGCAGTTTCATGCCAATTTGCAAGAAAGCAATATTAATGAATCTCCATTAAAAACATTTTTTCAGCGATTGTCCTATCAGGAATTAATGACCCTGATTCCCAAACTGGTGCACCAGCGGCTGGCTCCGGGAAAGCTGATTAAAAAAACCGGTGACAGCGAAAATAATCTTTACCTGGTGGTTTCCGGCGAGCTTAAGGAAACTGTTTTTCGCCCCTTGCGAAAAAAGAAAGATACGCTCTATCGCAAACAGGTGTCCACCATAACCAAGAATCAGTTTTTCGGTGACCTCTATCCATTTAAGGATGAAAACACGTCGCGGTCCTTTGTTGAGACAGCCAGCCGCACTGAGCTGCTTCGAATTTCAAAACCCAATCTCATCAAAATTTGTAAAAAATATCCCAATATCGAGATGCGCTTGCTCGATTTATATCACGTACGCAGTAAATCCGCTGATAAGGGTGATACCTCCGATAAGGTTCGCAAGATCGGAAGACATCAGCTGCCACTTAAAATTAATCTGCATATATTTACCAATGCCAATCAACACGAGCCGCTGATCCTGGATTGTTATTCCCGGGATATATCCGTTGACGGATTGTGTGTCATTTTGGACGGAAAATATAAAAGCATCTCATCAATTTATAAAAATGTTAAATCAGCTAAAATTGAATTGAGCCTGCCCAAAGAAGAGCTCACCATGAAGGTGTCAGGCACGATTGTCTGGAGCCGGGAGTTTAACTGGAAGAAGCGAAAAATCGTGGCCCTTGGATTTCAGTTTAAGGATATGTCACCGAAATTCCGGGGGATGTTTTTTATGATGGCTGATAGTATCTGTCACAGCTAATCCCTAAAATGAGCGTTTCAAATTAAAAATATAGAGAAGTAATTTTAATTATTAGGAATTCTGCCTTTCTAAATATTTTTAATTTGACACCCTTTGGGCTTGGCTTTCAGCTTCCGACTTCGCTCTTCGGGCTTCGACGGGAGAAGTCGGCATTGCCGATCTTTATCCGCCATCTGTGAGGCGGATCTTCGACCTCGACAATCGCTCAATTTAGGTTAGTCGTCTTGGCTTGAGCTGCGGTCAGGTGCCATCCACAAAAAAGCGACCAGACCGAAAATCATAATACCGATAAAGATTAAGTTTTCCATTCCAGATTTTCCCTCGTATTCAAACTGCCAGGAAACTGTTCTAAAGGCATATGAAAGCAAAATTCAGACCAATTCGGCCTTGAATTCGATTTTATAAACTATTCAATATATTATAGGATTGAGCATCCTTGAACTATGGCTTGAATCGTTGATTCCTTGTCGCATTTTGCCTAGTGGTGTCAGCTATTTTGCAATTTGCGCATTTAGTAGCAGTGAAAATACCAATCAACCGCAGACTCACGCAGAATTTGAATATTAATTAGCCACAGACACACACAGACTCACACTAACTATTTCCCCTGTGGACATTCACAAGGGAAATACAGTCAATCGCTGCGCGATTATTACTCTTAATCAATACCTACATACACCTGCTATTGATCAAGCTTTTATTCTCCTGTCTTCTGAGCTTTTAAGCCCTTGTTATTAAGAGGTAAAATGTCTATTGATCTATGTGCAGCGTTTTAAATTATACTAAGCGAGAGCCCGCCAGGGCAGATTATTTTTGGTTTGTCGGTATCTCCCGACAAACCAAAAAAAGATAACTCTCTGCGTTCTCTGCGCCTCTGCGGTTAGACAAAGTGGTCTGTGGATGGCTTGCCGCGGTGTAGCTTGCCAGAGCGAAGACGGGTCCGTGTGTGTCTGCGGATAACTTAGAATTTGCTCAATTGACACCTAAGTGTCATTACATCTATACTCGCCTAGTTGAATAAAACGGGCTTAAGCCGCTAAACCAAAAAACCAGAACTCTTGAATCTTTGAGGGAGGGTCGAATGGAGCAAAGAGAGCTTGGCGGATTTGGATGTATTACCGGCAAGTGGCCGCTGGATAAAGATCAATCAACGCTTGTTTTCATTCATGGTTCCGGCTGCAGCGCTCAATTCTGGCAGATGCAGGTGGCAGGTCTGGCTGAAAAAGTCAACACGGTGGCCCTGGATCTTCCCGGACACGGCAGCAGCCGGGGCGCCGGCAAGGATACAATTGAAGACTACGCAGCGGCGGTAACTGAATTTCTCGATGCGCTGGATGCGCCGAGCCCGATTCCTTGCGGGGTAAGCCTGGGAGGTGCCATTGTTCAGCAGCTCTTGCTGGATCATCCGGATCGTTTCGTGGCCGGTATTCTGATCGGCACCGGAGCTAAGCTGAAGGTTTTACCGGCCATATTTGAGGCCATCGAAAATGATTTTGCTGGTTTTGTGGATATGATACCACAGCATGCCGCGTCCGAACAATCGGACCACGACGTGATCCAAAAATTTCAGAATGAACTGAAAGGCTGCCGACCCGCTGTGGTTAGCGGTGATTTTCAGGCCTGCAACCGGTTCAATGTTATGGACCGGCTGAAGGATATCTGTGTCCCGGTGCTGGTCGTATCGGCCGATGAGGATAAACTCACACCGCCTAAATATGCTGACTTTCTCGAAACGGCGATCCCACATACGACGCGCAGCCGTATATCGGGTGCTGGCCACATTGCTCCTCTTGAACAACCACAAGCTGTTAACAAGGCCATTGTGGACTTTCTTGGCCAACTCCAGCTCTAAAATAGCAATTGAAAACAATACCACTTCAGGCTATAGGAACCAGGGTTCTGGGTTTCCTCCTTCGTTGAAACTACGGAGGACAGGCAGGGTTCAAAGGTTCCGCGTTGCATGCTGCGCGTTACGAAAGACTCGGGTTTCAGGTATCAGGTGTCAGAAATTTGAGCTGTATGGCAGTGATTGGTTGTCAGCGTACATGGAGGGGGTGATTTTTTTGGACAGGATCAACAGGATAAGCAGGATTTTTATTTTCAGTTTCCGGGTTTACCGCGCCATAGCTTTTAAGCGACGGCGGGAAGAAACTGAAAATACCCAATCGCCTGCGGCGAATAAAATAGGAACAACTAACCTACTAAGTTCAACATTTAATAAGAGGCACGATGCGAAAATCACCGAGAAGGCATTAACGGTGTAATCCATTTTTTCCGCTGAAAGCGGATTGAGTTGGATCACTTTCATCCCGCCGTCGCTAATAATATTAGCTATGGCGCGGCAGGCCTGGAAAGTGATCCAGGTAAAAACATCCAGGAAATCCTGTAAATCCTGTCTGAAATAAATTTCAAAAAGTCAAAACATACAAGGCACAGGTATAAGGTGTCGGGAAATGACTGAGGACTGAGCATTAACGAATGACAAGAAGCCAGATGACAGAGGCGATATTTGCCTGACACCTGAATTTGGCATTAAAGGAAGAAAGATTATGAAAGATGAGCGGGGATTATATTACTATCCATTTCCAATGAACCAAAACGTGCGCATGTACGTGCGCGAAGGGGTTGATGAGGTCTGGTTCCGGATGTGGAACGCTGACGACCCAGAGCTTTGGGATGAGCACGGTTGGGTCCCTTACGACGCCATCAAAAAAGCCCAGGGTATCTATGAGGCCAAAGACTTTGACCCCAAACAGGCGTATGATATTCAAATCGCGCAGGCGCTGATTAAAGAAGACAAAGAGCATGAATAGCCGCGAGAATTTTCTTGCACAGTATGTCGCATTGTTTTGAAAAATCTCGAAATAATCATCCACAGATTCCGCAGATTAACACAGATTTCAAATTAATTAAAAATCGACATGAAGATTATTCAAGGTGCCCAAACAGCGCGGGATGAACGAACTTACAAAATTATCGGGGCAGCAATGGAGGTACACAAAGAGCTGGGAAATGGATTTTTAGAACCGGTATACCAAGAGGCACTGCAAAAGGAGTTTCAATTACAGGGGATACCGTATCAATCTCAGCCCGAGGTTCAGATCATTTTTAAAGGAGAGCCACTAAAAAAGAGATACCAGCCGGATTTTGTATGTTATGAGAAAATAATAGTCGAAATAAAAGCCCTTTCTCAACTAACGAAAAACGAAGAGGCTCAAATCCTAAACTATCTAAAGGCTGCCAAATTATCTCCTGGCCTGCTCATCAATTTCGGTGCAAAATCACTCCAATACAAAAGATTTGCTTATGATTTTTTATAATAGTTCATTGTATAATCGGTGGATCAAATTTTTCAAAATTCTGTAGATAGAACTTAATTAGGGTTAATCTGCGGATAATAAATTCACCCATACAATGAAATCTGTGGTTCTAATTTTATCAAAATTTTCTAACCTAAAAAATAATCTGCGGAAATCTGCGTAATCTGCGGATAGATATTTCAAACAATCTTTATGACGCTGACGATTACCATTAAAGAAAATCTGCAACTCAAAGATGTTCCATCCCAGTTGATGGAAAGCCTTGTTGACAAGCTTGAATTTGTCAATCCCAAATGGCTCGAAAACGAACGCATGGGCCGTTGGAACCGAGGCACCCCCCAAAGCCTCAAGTTTTACGATAAGGTTGGTCGAAATGGATTGTGGATACCGCGTGGTTACATCCGGCATTTGATCAACGCTTGTCGCCGACAGGACATTGAATTTCGCATAGATGATCAACGTCGGCGTTTAGAAACGGTAGATTTTGAATTCAAGGGCCGCTTGAAGCCTTTTCAGCAGGCTGCGGTGGATAAAATGCTGGCCAAGGATTTTGGGACCCTGAGCTCCGCCACCGGTTCAGGCAAGACGGTGATGGCGCTTTACATCATCGCAAGGCGCAGGCAACCGGCCCTGATTATCGTTCACAGCAAAGAACTTGCAGCCCAGTGGGTTGAGCAGATCGGTACTTTTTTGGGTATCGAATCGGATCATGTCGGGATGATCGGAGGCGGCAAAAAAAAGGTGGGCCATCAAATTACCGTTTCGCTGGTGCAGTCGCTTTATAAATGTGCTGATGAGGTGTCTAAATTTATCGGTTTTTTGCTGGTTGACGAATGTCACCGCTGCCCAAGTCGTACCTTCACCGAGGCGGTTACCGAATTTGATTCTCAGTATATGCTGGGACTTTCCGCGACACCCTATCGGCGCGATCAACTTTCAAAACTCATTTTCTGGCATCTGGGTGACAAACACCATGAGGTCGACAAAACGCAATTGATTGAAAGCGGGGATGTGCTGCCGGCCAAAGTTGTTTTTCGCAACACCGACTTTAAAACCCGACGCGATCCGATAACCGAATACAGCAAGATGCTGGCCGAGCTTGCCAGCGACACGCAACGCAACATCCAAATCGCCGCCGATATTGCCGATGAGGCTGCCAAAAAACGCGGGATCTGTCTGGTTCTATCAGATCGCAAGGCACATTGCGAAAACCTTCAGAGCCTGCTGCGCTATCGTTTCAAGCTGCCATCCGAGCTGCTCACCGGTGACCTCGATATGGCGGAGCGCAAAACAGTTGTAAAACGCATCAACCGCGGTAATGTTCGTATTCTGGTCGCAACCGGTCAGTTAATCGGAGAGGGTTTTGACTGCAAAGACCTGACGACCTTATTCCTGGCGACACCGATAAAATTCAGCGGGCGTTTGCTTCAGTATCTTGGACGGGTGTTGCGCCCGGCGCCCGGGAAAAAATATGCCCGCGTATTTGATTATGTTGATGTGCATGTAGAGCCCCTCAAGAAAGCTGCTAGGGCCAGGCAGCGGGTCTACCGCAATTGAAGTCGCCTTAAAATGCATATTACGCCCAACGGCTGCGTTATAAACCGATTCGAAATGCTCGAATACTATCGTGTATGCTCCACTTTCGAATCGGTTTATGCCTTGCCATTGAACGTTATCTACTATTTTAAGACGACTTCACCTATATCAACTCTCTCCAAGGCCTAAAGCGAACCAGCCCTAAGATTCTAAGAATGAACCACCAACTGTGATAGAATTCATAATATTATCATTAGCTTAAATTTCTCACGGAATTTAATCGCCATGCTGTAAAATTGGATTTGTATAAATAAATACAATTTTTATTTGCTAAAACGATCAGAATTGGATATCATATTATTTAGAACAATATTGAAACCTTAGCACTCGTTTAGCCAAATGGATTCTGATCGCAAGTTTTCACCCAGACATAAAAGCAGCGGCTCAGATGTGGTCCTGCGCGTACTTGATTCGTTGCTGGCGGATTCCGGCCAAAAACGGCTGACCGGCAGCCAGGCTACGGTAATCCTGGATGCGCTTGCCAGCTCCGATGACCCGGATCTGGTGGTCAGGTTTCCGGTTGTACTGAGCATTTGTGCGCGCAACGGCGTTTCGCTCAACAGTCATGCGCTGTTTTCAAAATACTGGGAATCGAGCCCCAAAAAACAAAATTTGGAAAAATTGCTGTTGCTTGCTGACGAGCTATTTGATCTTGAAGGCATCGAAGCGCCGCAAAATTTAAAAAAAATTGCCAGTCCCCTGAAATCAAAATATGGCACCCTGCTATCCAGCCGTCTGCTTTCTTTGAGCAGCGGTTTAAGCGTTCCCATAAGGACTGTTCAAAATACGCTGCGGGATTATGCGGCCAAAATTAAAAAGGCGATGCCGACCCCAAACCGAAAAGAGATCCATCTAAATCGCAAAAAGGCTTTGCCAAAGCGCTCCGCAGAGCTGGAGACCAGCTTGGACCGACTTTTTTCACCCAAGCAAAAAGATTTGGTATTTAAAAAGTTGAACCGTGAAACATTTACCAAAACAGAGCGTGAATATTATTCCCGGGTTGTGCGCAAAAAGCTGTTGTCCATTGCCAATGCGCAGGTAAATGGTATTGCTGTTAAACTCACCCAAAAATAAAAAACAGCCTCAAAAATGTATCTTACGCCCAATAGTCCGCCCAATATTCGTGGCGGATTAAAAACCGATTCAAAATGCTCGAATACTATCGTGTATGCTCCACTTTTGAATCGGTTTTCGCCTTGCTCTTGAGCGTAATCTCCTATTTTTGAGGCCGTTTTTAGTTTTATATTTTCGGGGCAGCTTTCTTTCGTCTAAAGATAAATTAGGGTCTGATTGACCCAATCGACAATTTATCCAATGAGCTGACAGAAATAGCCGCGTAACATGTTTAAGTTAATTAACAAAGTGTCGATATCAAAGGTAATTGTGTATCATTTGGCCTGAGGAATCAAAATGGATATACTCTGGGACATAGCATTACATACGGTTGAAATCCTCACATTGCTTTTTGGCGTTTTAGGGATGGCCTTTTCATTATTGCTGTTAGCTTCACCCCGTTTGACCAAATCGGTTGGAGGCTTTTTTAATCGCAGTATTTCTGTGGGCCTTTCCGAGAATATTTTGGACAAGGAGATTCCAACCGAGCCGTTTGTTTACAGCCATCACATTCTTGTGGGATTGTGCCTTGTCGTAGGCTCAGCTTTTGCGCTTTTTTTCTTTCTTTTCAATATCGATATCGTCAAATTCACTAATATTTTTCTAGGGTCTCAAAAATATTTTAAAACACTTGAGATTATATTTTACTTTTTTGCCTGGATTGCGAGAGTTGGCAGCTTTTGCGGCCTGATTCTCGGTCTGGTTTTACTGTTTGCACCTCAGAAATTGCAAGCCTTTGAAAAAAAGTTAAACACCTGGTTTGAAACGCGATCTTTTTTTGAAAAGCTGGATCGATCCGGACCGGAGTTGGATGCCCTTTTCTTCCGTCATCCCTTTTTCTTCGGTATGGCCGGAGCCATCATTTCATTTTTGATCATTATCCTGTCCATTGTTAATCTGCTGAGTTGATTCATATTCTCTGAGTTTTTAATTGACCAGACAAAAAAATTCCTCTAATAATGGCGTCAAAAAATTGAGGTTTCTTTATCTTATCGTATGGCGAATATGAGCTACACATTCACCGAGACCCAAAAAAACGCCACTTTTTAGCAATTTGAAATAATTCGGACTGACAATGGACAAAAGTAAATTGCGGGTTTTTCCATCCGAGAGAATGCATATTGATTTCCCCTGGCAAATTTGGGCGGTGGGCTGGTTGTGTATATTCAAGGGCATTCTTTGGCTGGCCTATGAACCCAATTTGCCGGGCAGCTTGATGAATTTGTTCGGTCTAAAATATCTGCTTCAGATGCTGCCTTTGATCATTTTCGGTATCGGTATTTGGAACCAGCGCCGGTGGGCGGTGTGGGGAGCTGCGGCCATTTGCGGGCTAAATCTGGTATTGTTCTTCTTTACGCCGCAAGCGTTTAATGCTGTGCTGGTGAGATCCGAAGTTTATATCTGGTCAATTGTCTTATCCAGTATCACCTTGCTCTGCAACGGCCCGGTGGGCGATCTGCTGGTGCTGATCGCCACGCCCACCTTACTAAAGCATACCAAACAGAAAAAATAAGGTTTCCCTCCTTCGCCTTGCAGGCTTCGGCGGGCAGGCAGGTGTCAGGCCAATAATTTAGGAATTGCGAATTAAGGAATTTAGGGATTGAATGTATTCTGTCGATCTTATTTCTGAACTTTCTAATTCCTAAATTCCTCAATACCTAAATCCCTCAATTAAGGCTTTCTGAAACCTGAAAATAATACTGTGTTTTGTAGACTAATTGCGGGACACAATACTAATAGTTCTGAGAGCCTTTACCCTTAATCAGGGCCTCAGGGTGTTGCTCCAGGTAGTCCGCCAGCACCCGCAGGGAACGGGCAGCCTTTCCGATTTCAATCAGGGTGTTATCCAGTTCGGCACGGGTGGGCGAGCGTTTTCCGACAAGATCATCAACACTTTTAAAGGCCGAGTCAGCCGATTCCAGAGCCTCCAGCACCGCCTGCGAAAGCGGGTCCAATTTTCCATCCACATGGTTGACCAGCTTCCGGGCGTCTATAAGGGTGTTGTTCAGATTTTCGGCCAGGGGATCGACCTTGCCGTCCACCTTTTGCACCAGATGCCGCGCATCGGTTAAAGCACCTTTAAACTCATGTATACTGGCGTCGATGTCCGGATTATTCAGGATCCGATCGGCGCTGGTCAGGATCGATATCAACCGCTTGTTTAACTCCTCGAGGTTGAGCTTGGCCATAAACCCCTCTATCTTTGAAAGGGTCGAGGGAATTGTCGGAATCTCCTCGTATTCCGGGTCAATATTCTTCATAGCGGCGGGTTGATCGGGATGCTCGCTAAGCTGGATGGCCAATTTACCGGTAATCAGGCTCTGGGGCACCAGTTGGGCTCGTAAGCCAAGAGCAATCTGATCTGACATCCTGTCTCTCCAGTCAACTTCTGCGTTATCCTCTGTCAAAACGGCAACGACATCGGGATAAAGCTCGACATAAACCAGAACGTAATCATTGATTTTTTTAAGGTCGGCCAGGATGACCACCTTTTTGACCTTCCCGACTGGGAACCCACGATACAAAACCGGCGACCCGACATCCAAGCCTTTAACGGATTCTTCAAAAAAGAGCACGTAATCAAAGGATTCTTTAAATAAGTCCCCTGATCCGAAAATGACGACACTGGCGGCCAGGATGCCCACTGCAAGTAAAACAAAACCGCCAATCACCTTCCTGTTAGCTTGTTTTGACATGGTACTCCTTCCTGTGGTCAGGTTTTTTCCCCACGGGTTAAAAACAGACGAAGCGCAGGGTCCCGTGTTTCGGCCAGAAGCGATTGGGGATTGCCCGTGGCCGTCATGGTCCGCTTGGAGACATCCAGAAACACGGAGTTGTTGGCAATGGCAAAGATGCTGGCCAGCTCGTGGGTAACCACCACCATGGTCGTGCCCAGGCTCTCACTCAATTGCAGGATGAGATCATCAAGTCTGCGCGCGCTGACCGGATCCAACCCGGCTGAGGGCTCGTCGAAAAAAAGGATTTCCGGATCCAGGGCCATGGCACGGGCAATACCGGCTCTCTTCTGCATCCCCCCGCTGATCTCCGATGGGTAGAACTCCTCAAATCCGGCCAGCCCCACCAGGGCCATCTTGAGCTCCACCGTGTCACGGATCTCTCCCGGTCCCAGGCCCGTGTAGGTTTCAAGGGGCAGCGCCACATTCTCGGCCAGGGTCATGGAACTCCACAGGGCGCCGCTCTGGTACATAACACCGGTGCGGCGGATGATCCGGTCGCGGGTCGCAGCGTCAGCCCCCCAGAAATCGACATCTTCGTAAAAGACCTGGCCCTTGGCAGGGGATTTCAGGCCGATCAGGATGGTCATCATGGTGCTCTTGCCGCACCCGCTGCCCCCCATGATGATAAATACGTCCCCGCGGTTGATCGTATAACTCAGGTCACGCATCAGAACGAAATCGCCATAGGCCATTGTTAAATCTTTGACGATAATATGGGGCTGCTGCTGATTCATAGTTTATTCACGGTTTAAGATATAGTTTCGGTCTCTGGCTTCTGGTTTCTGGTCTCTGGCTGCTGGTTTCTGGTCACTGGCTGCTGGTTTCTGGTCACTGGCTTCTGGTTTCTGGTTCCTGGACCCTGGCTGCTGGCTGTACTATTCTGATGAATCGTTTTTACCAGTAACAAGAAACCAGAGACCAGGAGCATTTCATATCTTAACCCTGAACCCCGAACCCTGAACCTTTAATATTATATTCCCAACACTTTGGTCATTACGGTAATTACCGCAGTAGTCACAATGATGCCGACAATGGCCGTGACCACGGCGGAGGTGGCGGCATCGCCTACCGCAGATGCGCTGCGGCCGCACTGCATGCCGCGCATGCAACCGGCAACCGCCACGATCACGCCGTAAAGGGCAGCGCTGAAAAGTCCGATCCACAGATCCCAGAGACGCACCGCCGCGACCAATTGGTTAAAATACTGGATCAAGCTGATGCCGGGCAGGGTGACAGTTGCCACCGCTCCGCCCAGGATGCCCATGACGTTGGCAAAAAGGGACAGCAGCGGCATCATCAGAGCCAGGGCCAGCATACGCGGAAGGACCAGAAACTCCATCGGCGACAGACCCAGGGTTTTCAGCGAATCGATTTCCTGATTCACCTGCATGGTGCCAAGCTGGGCGGCAAAGGCCCCTCCGGTGCGGCCGGCCATGACAATTCCCGTCATAATGGCCGCCATCAGCCTGACCATGGCAATGCCCACCAGATTGGCCACATAGATCTCGGCCCCGAAAAGGGCCAGCTGAATGGCGCCGATAAAGGCCAGGATCATTCCCACCAGAAAACTGATGAGGGCCAC
>JASJAN010000059.1 GCA_030066985.1 Desulfobacterales bacterium | reverse complement strand
CCTATGAAAATTTTAGTTTTCGAGTTGACACATAACGGCCTGACACCTGATCCGCCTTCGGCGGAAACACTGAAACCATGTTTCTGTTCTTTTAACGATCTGCCTCAGCTGTTTTTTAGCATCTCATCAAACCGATCCCTGCTTTGAACCAGCGCCTGGCGGTCTTCTGAAAATATTTCCAGCGTGGCCGTATCATCGTAGCCGCATTTTTTAATAGCCTGCGCAATTTTGACAAAATCGATGGCACCGCTGCCCAGGGGGATATGATCGTCCCGCTGTCCGAAATTATCACTGACATGCAGATGGCCGATACGAGGGCCGAATTTTTTGATAAACCTTAAAATGCGACGACCGCTCTGGGCACCGATATTGGCATGCCCGGTGTCCAAGGTGAGTTTAAGATCCGGAAAACGCTGCATGATGTCGACAAAATCATCCGGCTCAACAAACGCCCGGCATCGGGGAAACATGTTCTCCAGACACACACAAAGCCCGAGGGCTTGTGCACGCTCGATGATGGCCGCCAGACTATGGTTGCAATGGGCCAGTGCGGTTTCCATGACATAGCTTCCCAATCCCCCAATGTGGCCAGGGTGCAAAACAACTTTGCTGGCTCCCAGCTCCGCTGCGACTTCGAGCGAGTGAAACATCTCCTGCAGCGATGCCTGCCGAATACTGTCGGTGAGATCGGCAGTGGATACAAAGGTCGGCAGATGGCAGATGACGGACATGTGCTGGGCTCTGAGCACACCGACGATTTCCGGTAGTTGTTGCCGCAGGGTACTGTAGTGGGCCTGGGGCGGGTCCATCGTTAATTCCAGATAATCAAATCCCAAATCAGCAATATCCGTCAGTTCATCGATGATCGGTTTGATCGGAAAATTCATTGCGCCGTATTGCATCGGCCCTCATCCATTCTTTTGATGGCTTTTGAGCCCCGGTATGTGCGTTTTTCCGGGGAGAGTCAGTAACATCTGCCGGACTCAGGTGTTGAATCGTCGAATACTAAAAGCGGCTGGATCGATATGCGGTTCATGTCCGGTAATGATTTCTGCCACGAGCTTTCCAGTGCTGGTGGCCATGGATATGCCCGACATCCCATGACCGGTGGCGATGACCAGATTCGGGTGGTTGGGGGCGCGATCGATGATCGGAAGATCATCATAAACCATGGGGCGCATGCCGACCCATTCTTCCATCGACGTCTGATCAAGGGGCTCTTGCAGGTATTCTGAGGCGGCAGCTGTCAAATTTTGAATTCGCCGGGTATAAATTTTGGAATTAAAGCCTGAAAATTCCATGGTGCCGCCCAACCGAAAACCGCTATTCCAGGGGGTCGCCACAACACTTTTTTCATAAAAATAGCACGGAATCTCGGGGCAGGCTGCCGGCCGGGGCATCGTCAGGCTGTACCCTTTGCCGGGTTGAACCGGCAGGTTCAGGTTTAATTGCCGGGTCAGCTGTGGCGTCCAGGCACCGGTGGCCAGTACATATGTATCCGCCGTAAAAGAACCACCGGTCGTCTGCGCTTTTTGAATATGCCGATTTTCGGCAACCAGGGTGTCCAATCGGCAGTTTTCTTCAAAGGCCACGCCCTGTGCTTTTAAAACCTGCTGCCAGGCCGGCATCAGCCTGTCCGGCCGCAGATGGCCATCTGTTTTATGCAGCCAGGCACCATAGAGGTCTTTGCGCAACGCCGGCTCCAGGCGAAAGAGCTCGTCACCGGTCAAAGATACGGCATCATGACCATACGGCTTTAACAGAGGGTTGATCGTGCCATATTTTTGCATCGCCACCTGTGATTTGAAGATCATCAGAACGCCTTTTTCTTCCCAATCACAATCAATTGACTCCTGTGTGAACAGTTTTGAAAACAGCGCTCGTGAATGGGTTAATATTTGTTCTCTGGCGCTGATGGCGTGGGTCAGGTGGGTGGGGTTGCATTTTCTGGCGAAATTAAATAGCCACAAAAACCGTTTCATATCCAACGCCAGCTTAATGTAGAGAGGGGACTGTCCCTTCAGCCAGCGCTTTGTTTCCTGGCGGATGGTTCCCGGGGCGCACAGCGGCACCAGATGGCTGGTCACAACTAAACCGCAGTTGCCATTAGAGGCGCCGGCGCCGATCTGATCCTGTTCCAACAGACGGACCTTTTGGCCGGTTTTGGCCAGATAATAGGCGCTGGCCAGCCCGATAATGCCGCCACCGATAACCAAAACATCACTGTGTTTTTCCATGCTTGACACACGCTCCTGCTGATTGGAATTTTTAACCATATGAAAATGGGGCCGATGTGTCAACTCAGACCGATGGCGGTTATCGATGCCGTCTTGGGATATTATCCATAAAATATTCGGCCATACAGGTGACGAATGGTTAAAAGACGGTTATATTGTGCACATTAAAATTGCGGACCATCATCATGAAAGGATCGACTTATGAAAAGAAAATCAATTTTCAGCTTGGTTTTACCCGCGCTGCTGGTTTTGATGATCGGCGTTTTGGGTCTTAGCCTGCCGTTATCGGCCACAAGCCCCGCTAATTCAGATATTGAGCTGTTGGGGATTATGGATCCGGATGATCGCAGGCACATTTGGGCGCTGCCGGCTGAAGCGGCCGCCGGTATCAGCAGACAGCTGGCTGCCAAATATCCCCGAAAATTAATCGATGGTGTCAATTTTTACAGGGTGCGTTCATGGCGGGATACGGCCCATGTAGTGATTGAGGCCCATGCGCAGCAGGGGGTTTTGATTGTCGATTTAATCCACCAGATGGAGCGGCTAAAACGATCCGGCAGCGACCGAAAGCTGACACGCCGTGTTACAGCACTGGAAAGACGGATAAGCGAAGCCCTAGATCCCAGTAATCCCTGACGGGTCCATCCCGCAACCGTCCATCTTCGGGTGCGGACACAATGAATATAATTGAAAAACACCTACAGCTTTTTCTGTTACTGTACATGCTGATCGGTGGCTTCCTCTTTTACCTGATGAGCATTACCGCTGATATGATTTTTGTGCCCACCATCGAGCAGCACGAAGAATTTTGTGAAGAATGGACCGAACGGGCATTCAGATGGCATCGTGCAAAGGATTGTGTGAAATTTAAAAGCAATCTGGAAAAACTCAAATATCAACACAACAAGCGGATGGAAAAACGATTGGACCGCAAAGTCCTATTTCTTTTTTTGCTGGCCACCGGTGTCACATATTTGTTGATGGTGCTGCGACCGACCCTTTTTTTCGAAAAGGGCAATTACCTAAGATACACGACCGGTATTATTGCAACCGCGATTTTGATGGGTGTGGTGCTGGGATTTATGATGCCCATTATTTACCAGGCATTGCTGCCTGCTCCCTCAGAGTGGCTGCCGCAAGAACTAATGGAAATCCGGCGGGCGCGAATCGAGTTGATCCTCAATGAAATTGCGGAACGGGTGCAGCTGGCATCACAGGAGGGCACAGGGCCTTAGGATGATTTGTTCTAGCGGGGACCGATAAACGAACGCTTCTCATCCATAAAATCAATTGCCTGTTGCATTCTGCGATCGTCGAGCGGAAACATGGGGTTTCTGAAATTTTCGGCAAAGGCTTCTTGCTGCGATTCATTTACTCGTCTGGACAGCGGCGTGTAATACAAAGCCAATTTCATGTTATTTCTATCTTCAAAGGTTTTCAGTTTGATTTTTGTCTTTTTCGTTTTCCATTGGTAGGTGGTCTGTTGCGCGGGTCTGCCCATGGATATGCGGGGCACACCGAATTTACTGTTGAAACCCCTTCTGAGATGGCTGAACACCTCGATGGTTTCAATATTGATATAAACAGCAAAAAATCTATTGCTATAGGAACCGTAAAGCACATCCGGTATTTTGACGTCATCGATGGTGAACACACGCTGCGGATTGGCAAAATAAGTGACATTCAAATTTTCGCCAACCTTTTTAAACCCGCCTAGCTCAGACAGGTTGGCTTGCCATTCGATTCCAAAAAAGCCATCTTTAAGTTCAGCGGCATAGACATGGCTGCCGATTGCCGGACACCCAACCACAATCCATATTAGAAAAATTGCCTTACGCATGGGTTACCCCTCTATGAATGCCGAAATAGGACCAATCAGATGTGTTTAAAGTATCGCCTTTCAAGCAATTAGTCAAATATAACCGACACCTTTAAATTCCATTTTTGCCAGATCCTTGGCCGCGCTTTAACGGACCTCAACACAGCGAGGCTGTGTAATGATGGATGGCTTCAGGTGCAAGTCCGGTTTAGCAAAATTCCTTCTGCAAGGAATAAAATGTGAAAGCGATAAAAGCAGGATAGAACGTCATCAATCCTCATCGCTTTTTTCGTATGAACCCCTTGGTATGTTACTTTATCCTCCTGACGACCATGGTTCATCCGCTGGCTGCCAAGCAACTAAAAATTGCAATTATACTGGCTGCCGTTGCGCCTGGTGCTGGTATGCAAAATGAGGTGAGATTCAGGTTTTGAGGAGTTTTTTCTTGGCGATCAGAAACTCGTCACGCGTAATGAGGTCTTTTTCAAGCATGTCGGCCAATCTTTCCAGTTCACGGATTTGAAGCGTGTCCGGATCTTCCAGCTGATGCTGCGGATCTGAGATTTCTGCGGGGTTATGTTCAATTGCCATTGCGCCGCCAGGCTGACTGACCTTCAAGGAGGCCATTCCGCCTAGAAACCGAACTTCAACATTTCTGTTTTTAAAAACAGCAGATTTTTCGATATCCTTAAGCGTCTGCCGGCCTTTGGTTTTAATAAAGTGGTAGCAGAAAAATCCAGAGGCGATGAACACAGCTGTTAGCCCCAGAAATATCCAGAGCATATATTGAGAAACACCGCGGAAAAAAATAATCACAATCCCCAGGCCAATAATGAACAGCAGGTGTAAAAATAAGACAAGATGCGCCAGCAATATGCCTCTGAAGAGTTCTCCGCTTTCTTTTTTCATGTGGCTATGTCCTTGGGCAGTGATGCTGTAGTTGATTGCGACTCATCTAGTTAGCGCTGTCGATTTACTTTTAGAAATCGGTAGCGGTCGGCTGATAGCACGCCGATATCACGTACCTGCGTCTCCTGCAGGATGCTCAAAGAGACCTTCACACCGGCGGGCCCTGTTGCCCAGATCTGCCGGAAAAACTGCGCCAGTCCTTTCACCGGTTTTTGGTTTACCGCCACAACGATGTCACCGGCCTTTATACCGGCTTTTGCAGCAGGGCCTTGCGGCGTTACCCGAATGATGAAAACGCGTCCATGCGTTTCACTCGCATGGACGCCTATCCAGGGTTGAGGGGGTCCTGAAGAACGCCCTGTTTCAAGCAGATCTGCCAATATCGGTTTGAGAAGATCAATGGGAACCGACATATTGCAGGGAATGACGCCAAGTCCCGCGATATTGAGTTGGGTAAAAATGGATCCGATTCCCAACAATTGTCCCTCACGGTCAATTAAGGCGGCACCACCGTAATTGGGATAAGGCGGGCTTGTGTAGATGGCATCTTCAAGCAGATATTCCCAATAGCCCGCAAATTCACTGCGCGAGACAACCCGTGAGCCCAGAACCGCTTCTGAGCCACCGAATCCGGCGATCAAAATCGGATCGCCCGCTTTCAACCGGTCGGACTGACCCAGTCTAACGGGGTCGATGAACATCGGTGCTGACGCCCTTATAATGCCAAAACCGGTTTGATAGTCATACGCCACGAAATCGGCTTTGATCGGATCGCCATTCGTTTTATAGATATCAATGGTTTCAGCTTCAAGGATCAAATACCCGATGGTGAGGATGTGACCTCTCTCATCAATGACCACACCATTTCCTTCGCGTGCGGTTCCCAGAATCTGAGCCGTGTAGGCATCCTGAGGGACGGTGGCTTTGATCTTGACGATTGCTTTAAGGATATCGGCAGGTGTTTGCTCAGCGCAAACAGTAGCACTCAAAACCAATATACATACAACAAATAAAGATTGGCTTATTATTTTTTTTTGCATGATCCAACTCCATTACTGCACTGGGCGCCTGAAGTCAGCCTGCGGATACACCATGAGCTATAGATAGAACTTGAGGCCATAGCGGTTTTCTTAGCGGGTCTTTTTTGAGATCAAGACACCACAGAAGACAGTGCAATATGTCGTCCTAATTGCAACATGGTTCGTCACCTACCAATATAATCCCATGGAATCGTTTTGCAAACAAGTGCCTCGAGAAATGCGCAAGTGTTAGTTGGTATTAATGAGGTGTTCAATATTGCGTGTCTTCCGAAAAGACGCTATATTAAATATTTATTACTGACTTTTTCTGATTTATGAATCAAAAATGGATAACGCCGGTTCGTTTGCGTTTAGGATGAAAGGAAAAAAGATAATGGATTTTGAGCGTTATTACCTTGATTTATTTGACATGTTGAATTCCTGCTGTAAAAAAATTGCATCCGGCAAATACGACAAAGAAGATTCAGAACGGCTGTTTGAACTGTCAAAGAAAGGCCGGTATCCGAGTATCCTGGCAGAATTGGCCGAATCTTTCGGTATGATGCTGGTTAAAGTTGAAGCCCGTGAATTTGAACGGATTGAAATTATAGAAGAACTTGAAACCGCAAAGTCTAAACTAGAGGATTATTCAAAGAAGTTAGAGAAGGAAATCCAGGAGTGCTGTCCGGAAGAATCTCGTAAAACCTAATTTTGTTGATCATATCGTCTGCTTTTTTAAATTGCGGTCCAGCTCGGGGGAAATATGGAACTGTCACGCCAAAAGGCCCTGGTTTTGCTCCTGATCGCCTTGTGCGGATTGATGCTATTTTCAAATGAGCGTGTGAGCGCCGGAAAGCTATCTGAACAGCTTATCAGCGCTGCCGAACTGGGCGAAATCGATACCGTAAAAAAAATACTGGAAAAGGGCGTACCGGTGGAGGCAAAAGATTTGGATGGTTGGACCGCCCTAATGAAAGCCACCTACGAAGGCCACGAAAATATCGTCCAAGAGCTCATCAACCGGGGTGCCAGCCCAAACGCCCAGGAAAACGCTGGCTGGACATCGCTGATGATGGCAGCCCAGTTTGGCTACCGTGAAATCGCTAAGATATTACTGCAGAACGGTGCAAAAATTGAGACTCAAAACAATACCGGTGCCACTGCCATCATGTTCGCAGCCTTAAACGGCCATCAAGGATTAATTCAAGACATGCAAGCCCCGCCTGAGTTTATCAATCTTACGGACCGAAGCGGTAAAAGTGCGCTGATTTTTGCAGCGGCCGGTGGATATTCTGAGGTCGTTGAGCAGTTGATTGCGCTTGGCGCCGATGTAAACCTCAAAGACAAGACCAATAACACGGCTCTGATTTTCGCTGTTCAGCGCGGCCATGAAAAAGTGGTTCAAATCCTGCTGGAAAACTGTGCTGATGTTCGCGCTGTCGACGATCAGGGCAAAACAGCTTCCAAGTGGGCTGTGGAAAAACAATATACCGGCATATTTCAGCTGCTGGTTACCGCACCACCCTGCAACTAAAAATCCATCGGAAAAGGTTCAGCCCGTTTGCCCGAAAAAATAAAATCCGATAGCATTCCATACTAACGGGCTCAATCCGCCGGAGGCGGACTCAACCGGACAACCCGCAAAGATGGATTTTATGGTGGACTTAAGATTACTCTTTGCGGACAAAAATAAAGTCTCCGCCCTCATGACCGGCTTTGCGCAGATCGGAATATTCCGGTGTCTGATCTGAGTTGAGCATTACCGGGCGCCGAATGGTGCTGAAAAGTTGGGTGGCGTCCATTATGCTGGTATTCTCCAGTAACGCGGTCATAAAAGCGGATGCAAAAACCGAATGATGACCGCTGCCACCGCTGTCTACAACCGGCTCCAGTCCACCCGATGATAAAACCGATCGGGCTCTTTTGTTTGAAATGCGGTAAAGGTAGTCCCGTGATTTTTTAATCGTATGCAGACCTCTGGCCAGCTTGCCAGCATAACAGCTATCGGCTACGATGAGCACATGTTTCGCTTTCATCCCCCTTAACATCGTGGTGATAGATGAATTTGACACCCAATTAACGGTGTTCGCCAGTTGGGCATCAATTGGTAGCCAGTATCCTTCATCGCCCTCTCTGTCCAGCCAACCATGGCCCGCATAATATATTAACAGGTTATCTCTTGCGCTTAATTGTGACCTGAGGCGGCTAAGTGCTACCAGAATCTGGCTGCGATCCGCATCTAAAAGCAGTTGAACCTGAAAGCCATAATGGCTTTTCAAGATACGGCCGACATCATTGGCATCGCTTTTAGCAGTTTGCAGCTTGGGTAAATGTTGGTAGTCGTTATTGCCGATGACCAGGGCGTGATAAGTGCCGAAATCAATTTTTTGTGCCGCAACCGGTGAATCCGATTGTGGCAGTTTTATTCGTCCGCTGGCTGAATAATCACTGCTGGGGCTTACGGGTCTTGCTTTTTTTTGCACTTTGTCAACAAACAGACCGGTGATGAAATATTCGATCTCACTGTTTTTCGACCGTCGGGCAAGCTTTAGTGGTGTGGTGTTCTGCAGATCGCGTGCCCTGTAATCGGCACCGTTTTGAATTAAAAATTTGACCACTTCCAGGTGGCCTTTTTGAATGGCCTCATGTAAAGGGGTCCGGCCGTAAGTATCCCTGGCATTGACATCAGCACCTTTGGATACCAGGTATTGAACCACTGCCAGATGACCATATTCGGCAGCAAAGTGAATAGGCTTGAAGCTGAATTGCCCGCTGGCGTTTACATCGGCACCCTGATTGATTAGGAATTTGACGAATTCCAGATTCCCGTTTTTGGCGGCCACATGTAAAGGGGGGCTACCATTGACGCTTTTGGAATGGATGTTCGCACCATTGCGAACCAATAATCGTGCAATATCATACTGCTGATTAAACAGTGCATTTAGCAACGGGGTAATGCCATAAGTGTTGGCCGTATTGACATTGGCGCCGGCCGCTAACAATTGTTCGGTAATATCCGCATAACCATTGTAAGCAGCAATCTGAAGGGCCGTATCCCCGATCCGGTCGATGGTGTCCGGGTTCATCCCGTTTGCCAGAAGGTATTTAACAATAGGCGCATGTCCGTATTCAGTTGCCAGATGCAAAAGAGTCTTGCCATTTTTATCACGCATATGCCTGGCGCCGCCGTAGCTCATTTTTAACTGCAGCTTCACTTCGTCCAGATTGCCGCTTTCAACGGCTTCAATCAGCGGATCCTTCATAGAGCCGGTTGTGGTGCATCCGATAAACAACAATAAGATCATCACCAGCCCGCACCCTATATTTAACAATTTCATTTTGGCCCCCTGGCTGAAAAAGAATAAGTTGCTATTTTTCGGGTATTTTGTATCTCTTATGTTTTACTTTGACAAAGTATTTTTCGTCTTCACACTCCATCAAATCCGAGATTTTCAGAAGCCCGCGATCGGTAAACTTGATGGTTTCTGTGCCGTGCTTCATATACAGGCTGTCCTTTTTAATGAAAAGGCTTTTCGGTTTTAGTGCGATCTGGTTATGCGTATTCAGGATCAAGGTGGGTTCAGGGTCTTTGACGAAGTCTACTGCGAACAGTGCCGTGTCTTCGTAATAAAAATAAACCTTTTCCAGAATGTTGTCTCTTTCCTGGTAAAGGTAATATCCCTGGGCGTCTTTTCTGATGGCGGCATGAAAATAATCGATGATTTTTTTATGCTCAAACTCCCCGTGTGCATTGTGCCAGCGCCCGTTTTTATCCAGCCAGAATACCGCTTTTTCCTTGGGGATCACAATTTCGGTGCGTTTTTTGTGCATATTCCGACGCCAGATTTAAGTTATCTTTTTATCACCAATAGCAACCATCGAATCTTGTCGCATTCTATACAGCGGAGATCTTCTTGACAATTCTTTTTTTGGCTTAATAATCAAAGTAATTTATTTAGAATTTTAAATTTGGATTAACGTTCCTTGATTGCGGGTGTCGCGGCCGGTTATATCATCTGCTCAGACCCAAACGATGCCAGTTAGCGCAAAATAATCAGCTGTCAGGTGCTTGATATTCATTGGGCGGCGCTATATGAGCAAGCGGATTCAGGATGAGTGTGCGCTATAACCCGCACTGCGATGGGGGAATTGCCCCCCTATCTTCATGGTTCTAAAAGCAAGAGATCTTGTGAAGTATGTTTCATATTCAAAATCATTTCAATTTGTTAGATGGGAGCTGCGATGCTTTGCCGATGCTGGATGAGCCGATGGCACCCATATTGCTCTTTAGGGACAGCAGCCGCTTGCTTCGAAAATAGTTGGCGTCAAATAAGGCCGGCAGCCGCTCTGTGCCGGAAACTGTTTGGTTAACCACACAATCATCTTGCGGGGAGGATAATTATGACAAGCAAAAACACAATCATCTTCATCGGCGTTTTGGTGCTGATCTTATTTTGCGGCGGTGTCATTGCCGGCTATTACATCTGGGGGGTCACAGATGGCGAGGAGCGGGATTTTCCGGCACTCCTCAGAGAGGCCGCCCAGCACATTACGGACTTAGAAGCACGCCAAGGCGATCTTGAAACTCAGTTGGCAACTGCGCTTCAAGCGACGCCGGCAAGCGGCGAATCAGAAAAGCCGGCAGAAGTGGCAAAGGTAGAAACACCGCCGGCAGAAGTGGCCAAGGAAGAAACAACGCCGGCAGAAGCAGAAGATGATCGCACCCAAAACCTTGAGATGCAGATAAAATCGCTGCAGGAGGAAAATGCCGCCCTGCAAACGGCCCTCAGCTCCGATAAATCAGCAACTGAGAAAAATTTGGAATTAACCGATCAGATTCAGGCATTGATTGAGGCTAAAAACAGCACGGAACAGGAAAATTCTACCCTGCGTTCCCAGATCGATCAGGTGCAGAACCTGTCTGCTGAAAATGAGCAATTGAAGTCCAACATCTCTCTTTTAGCAGAAACCAATTCCCGATTGGAGAAAGAAAAAGCTGACTTGCAGAAGGTCGGTGGCGAAAATAATCGGCTCCTCGCCGAAAAGCGGGAATATGAAATGCAAGCTCAAGTCTGCGCAAATGAAAAAGCAGAGCTCGAGAAACAAAATGCTGGACTGCAGGCGGCCAACAATCAGAACCAGAATCTGATGGCCGAGAACCAGAACCTTAAGGCAACGATTGCAGCGAATGCCGATGAGATCAATACGCTAAAAGTACGTTTGAATGAGATTCGGGCAATGGCCAATACGAAAGATACCGCCGATACGCAGGGTTCGGCGGCCGAGGCTGAAAACACCCAATAGTCGGTATAACGGGTAAATGGCGCGACCGCACAACCAATGGCTGCTCTCGCCTGATGTATTCCGGTCACAACTTTCAGATATTGGCGTGCATTCAAACGACATTGCCCGATCCGTATAAATTCGAAAGGAGCATCCTATGAATATTTTTCGATACAAGGGCAGTGTGACAATTATCGCGTTGATGATTTTCAGCGTTCAGTTTGGCTTTGCTGCCGGTTTGAGAGATATGGCCAAGGAGGCGCAGAAAACATTGGGCGGATCTGCCAGTGGGCTCAGCAGTGATGAAATTACAGCGGGTCTTAAAGAAGCGCTGCAGGTGGGCACTGAAAAAGCAGTGGGGCTCGTATCCCAGCCGGATGGATTTTATAAGAATCCGGCAATAAAAATTCCACTACCCGAATCCGTCGAGAAAGCAGATAAATGGCTCAGAGCCGCCGGTTATGGCGAAAAAATAGATGCATTCGAATTGAGCATGAACCGGGCTGCCGAGCGGGCAGCACCCGAGGCCAAATCCATTTTCTGGGACGCCATTTCCGATATGAATTTTGATGATGCCCAAAAAATTCTAAACGGACGTGATAATGAAGCGACCCTTTATTTTAAGGATAAAACCTCCAATCGGCTGCAGGAGGTTTTTAAACCCATCGTAAAAGATGCCATGGGTGAGGTGGGGGTTACCCGATCCTACCAGGAGTTAAGCGACAAGATCACCAGCATGCCCTTCGGTAAAAGCGCCAGTTTTGATTTAGATCAGTATGTCACCGATGGGGCTTTGGATGGGCTGTTTAAAATGCTGGCTGAACAGGAGAGGCAAATCCGCACCCAGCCGACTGCCCGGGTTACCGATCTGCTCCAGAAAGTATTCGCCGGCCAATAGGCTATCAAAAGGTTTGCCGGTTGGGCCCGTTTAGGTCGTTGTGCCGGTCCTTGGGGCAAGATGCATTTATAAATTAGTTTTACGTGGCTTGTAAAAACCTGTCGGAATTGTTCTGATAGATTTCAGTCAGTTCTGCGGCACTGATGGTTCGGCGGGGTGTTTTTAGGCATCAACGTGAACATAATATGTCAATGGGCCCAATCCTGATCTTTCAGCTCGTCGATAATGGCGACGACCTTTTCCTGGGCCTCCTCGATTTCATGTGGTTGAACCGTATTGAGCTGTTCAATGGCATCCAGCAGCAGAAATGCCCCGCGTTCCGGCAAACTCTCAAACAATCTGGTCTGAATGCCACCGTCCAGGCGGACAATGACCTTGGCCAGATCGTCGATATTGATAACTTGTAAGAAGCGCTTAACCACTGTATCTTTGAGCGGTTTGATGAGGTCACACAACTCAGTGGCTGATGTTGATGCGGCCGCTTGATCCTTCACTTTGTTCAGATAGATGTCCAGTTTTTCCTTTTCCAGCGGCTCATATTCATCCTTGTAAATGTCATGGCCGGATTCTCCGAGAAAGGACACCAAAAGCTCTTTGAGCAGCTTGGGGTGCATCCCATCCAAAATTCCGATGACGCCTTCAAGAATGATACAGCGCTCCAGCAGATCTTTGCCGGTATAATTGGCAGTAAAGATGTAAAGCTCCAATATTGTTCTGGCCGTCTGGCTTTTGACACCGTCCAAAGCCAGCTGAAGCCCTTTGCGCAGCAGAAAAGATGAATTTTCCTCTGCTTCTTTACCAAATGACAGCAGGCCATAATTGCGGGCACTGGTGGCCAGATGTAGAATTTCGCTGATCAGCGACAGGCACTCTCTTTTTTCATCTTCACTTACACGGATCTGTTGGCAAAACTCAGCATCATAATTCATTTAGAATTTCCTGATCTTATGCGCTTGCAAGCTCCTTTTGTTTGATTTTTTCGAACAGGCGTTGCTCAATTTGATCTTTGGCCCATTGAAGCCGGTTTTTTTGCTTACCGGTTTGATACAAAGCCATCATTTCGGACACTATTTGCTTGGCATCATGGTGACTTTCTAATGTAACCTCCTTAATTATAGACCAATTCTGCGATTTGGTAAAGTGATTAAATGCAGGACGCAGATGGGGGAACAATTCTTTGAGCATCCCGTCCAAAAAAGCGACATATAATCCAAGACCGGCCATATTGCGATTTTCGATCAGATGGTGAAGCGTCCCGCTTGGGTGCGTGTCAGCCAGTAAGTCCTTGAGCCCGCGGGCAAGCAGCTCAACCGGTGAATGCGGAAAGTCGGCAATCATTTCGCGCCAAGTATTGGGTTTAAAACTATCATCGCTGAGTTCTCCAATTTCATGGAATATATAATTGTCTGTTTGCGCCGCCAGAATAACAGGCAGGTGTTGCCTGATTGTCGCTGGATCTTGGGTTTTGAGCCCGCAGTGCTCGAGGGCAAACCGTAAGGCGGGTCGACCCGATTTTTTTATGTAGGCCATTTGATCCCACAAATACAATCGAGCGGAATCGGTTCGCAACAGGATTTGTTGTGCTTGCGTCAGGGCGGGCAGGGTCAGCAAATCGCGGGCCAGTTCGCGGCCAAGCGTATAGACGCTGTATCCATTGTTTGTGCGTTTGTTTTCGATCTCAGCCAGAAAAAAAGTGGGTTTAAGGCTAAACGCATATCCGGCGCCGTAAAATAGGCCCTGGGGCTCAAGGATTGCATTGATTGCAGACGTATCAAACAAATCGTATTGTTGGTCCCGTATCTCGATGTTTTTGTGTTTTGCATTTGCCAGTTTTTCCCAGAGAGTTTCCTTTTCACCAATCCAGTCCAAAATCTCAGAAGTGTCTTTTTCCTCCCAGGGACTTAATTGATGCTCCCACTTATAAAGGTCACGCAAGCGCAGAGCCAAACCACAGGTGGAATACAGTCCGGCGTGCTGCGCATCCGAAATGTCGCAATTGTGCAAAACCTGGCGGGTTATCGAGTATATTTCACGCATCGATTAAATTTTAATCATCTGCCGATTTTGGCAATAAGGTCTTCAAGTGCATCCTCAGACGCGGCATGGGCGATTGCCGTGGAATTGGTCATGGCCATGTCACGGTTGGCGCTGGCGGCCCATATCAACGATCCGGAGTCGACCTGAACCAGCCGGGCACTGAAGCCGACCACACCGCCCCAGTTGAGTCTCCCGCGCCAGTCACCATATTCCATGACCACACCAACCACCAACCCATCGACATTCAGCACCTGTTGCATTTTGTTGATCGTATCCGTGGCAAAAATATCGCTGGTATCAATTTCAAAATCGCGCATCATCCGGGCAACTTTTCTTCTTTCGACCACATCATATAAACCGGAGGCCAACAAGTGCTCTGCGAAGATATCTGCCATAATCGATCCGGCATTCATCGGCCGGGTGATCCGCCCCCGATCCGTTCTACCCCTTTCGGGTCTGGCGAAATCAAAATCAATGACGGCAACCCGCTTAATTTCTGGATTTGGCTCGTTAATCGATGCATTATGATCGCTGATATCGAAACTGGTGCAGGCTGATATCAGGATCGATAGAAAAGATAGCAACATTATTTTTTTCATGCTTTCCTCCTATTGCGGTCAACCGCTGCGTTTTCTGCTCGCATAAACGCTATTCAATTTTTCAGATTTGTGCCCGTAAGCTAGCCTGAAGATCTGCATCCGTCAGAGGCCTAAACGTAAGACCGAAATTCCCGCTTGACCAGCCCTGAACTCAAAAAATGACCGTCCAGCGGCCATAGGTATTGTGAATATCTTTGCGGTGCACTTTTTAATGCATCGCTAATTTGCTTACCGATTTTAAAATTTGGACTTTTTTTCCAGGTTCATTCTCTTGAATCACTAAAAGCCATTTACTGGTCTGCATAGATTTGATAGTTTTGTCACAGATAACAGCCTCTTTGTTTAAGGTATAGAATCTATTATAACATCATAATCACTTATCATCATGTCAGATCAGTCCCCATCTCCGCCCAAACCGCTACCGGCTGCCACGGTCATTCTGGCGCGCCAGTCTCAGACCGAGCTTCAGGTTTATCTGTTAAAACGGCATGCCAAAAGCGGATTCATGGCCGGCCATTATGTTTTTCCGGGCGGTATTCTGGATCCGGCAGATTGGCAATACACCTTTTGGCGAAATCATGTTGATCTAACGGTCAAAAGCCTTTGTGATCGGTTGGGGGGTGGAAGCCTTACTGCAGAGCAAATTGTCGCGTATGGTGTTGCGGCAATCCGCGAAACTGTAGAGGAAGCCGGTGTTTTTCTTGCCATGCGCAACGATCAAAGCCGGACGGATATTGAACAGGTGGCCCGACTGCGCAGCCAGAAGAACCTGCCACAGGATTGGTTTGTCGATCTGGTTGTGTCTCAGGGCTGGACGCTAATGCTGTCAGCTCTAATGCCCTGGAGCCATTGGATCACCCCTGTGCGAATGAAACGTCGTTACGATACCCGATTTTGGGTGGCATGCATGCCCGCCGACCAGCAATGCCAGCCGGATCAGCGTGAAACGACCGACGGGCTGTGGATCAGTCCTGCAAAGGGTCTGGCCGGCAATTCAAGCGGGCAGGTGCCGCTGAGCCCACCGACGCTGGTCACACTGCAGCAGCTTTTGGCATATGGCTCGCTGGATGATTTACAAAGACAAATGGCGCATCGGACATGGGGACGGGTTGTTTTTCCGCGTTTGATTCCACTGGATCGGGGCGCAGTGCTGATCGAGCCCTGGGATGTAGCCTATGAGCAGCCCGAGATCGACATTGATGCCACCGAACTCGATAACGCCCTCTTGCCGCCTGGAGAGCCGTTTTCCAGAATATGGTATCATGAGGGGCTGTACCGGCCGATAAGAGCCAAGTGAGGAAACTGTCGTAGATGCATGCCCGTGTTAAGTATCCGTTTCGATGTAAGCCGGTCCGAATACATTTCTTCCGATCATCAGTCTTAGTTCTTTGTCCGGCAGTTCACTTTCATCACCGGGCCAGTGAATACCCTCCCAGATGACACGCGGTAGCCCGCCGTCTCTCTTACATCTGAAACATATGGGCGGCTTTTTGCCCTTTTTTACCGGTTGGCCGGAAACATGGACCAGCTCTCCGAGAGGATTCCCTTGAGCCGAAACCCCGCACAGTAATGAACAGCCGCAATCCAGAAATTTGAATGCCACCCCGATGGCTTCAGGATAAGACGCTAAAATGGCATGACAGGCCTGGTCAAAAGCAGTTGACCGGAAATTTGTTTTGTCTTTCATACCAACCGTTTCCCGTTCTCTGCAGGTTGCAATCATTAAGACTTAAAAGACACTAAGCATTATTCCTTTATTTGGGAACAAACAGCAACTATAATTTTAAAATCTCACGGTTGGATTTTAGATGGTCTTAGCTTCAGATCAACAAACAGAGGTGGCCTAGGTGGGAAAAACGGTTCATTTCATATTGCACAATGGGCTTGTCGGCGGGCAGTGCTTGGAAATCGCCTCGATTCCCGTACCAATTTTCCGTAATTAACGGTTACCCGTCAGTCGAACGAGCAGCTAGTGCCATAAAACGATGGAAACGGCAATTATAGCAATCGCCAGACCGATAACATCATATTTATCCATACCAGCTCCTGTTACCAACGGGATTTTACCTTTGCAGTTTGCAATGATGGCGGCAAACTCAGGCACTATAATTATTTGCAAAAACCATGCGCACAGGTCCCGTTAAACCTTAACTATATTAAATTCAGATAGTTAAATAAAAATACCAATCAGGCACCAACTACATTTGTAGAAAAATATATAAACCAGTGTATACTTTAGGTAACACCTTGCTGTTTTTTTGCTCGCACCCATCTTTTTTTGCATGTGCCAAAGAGGTGCTCATCATCTGGTCTTCCTTTTGTCATCCTAATCAATTTCAGATGACGCGATGCGCTTGCATGATGTTGTTTGAGGAATAAAAAACCCCTGTCATTGTACTTTAGACAGGGGGATGGCAGGATATGATCTGATCGGCCAGATGCGTGCGCCAATGGACTTGTGCTTTCAGCGGATGAGCGCTCTGCAAATTTGCTTTCGGGATACCAGCCAGACCATTCAGAAAGAAACGAAAATGACATGATCGGTCCAGCCGTTAACCATTTGAGGATTAGGAGTGGCTGTACATTTTGTACTCGGTTTCTTTACCCAGCAAGACATCGATTTTTTCCTGAAGCTGAATGCGCTCAGGGTCTTTTACCCAGCGACTCCAATCTTCTTCCGACTCCCACGTGCTGATGACCACCGTCTCACCAGGCTTGTCGATGCGCTTTAATGTTTCGCCCGAAATATAACCGTTTTGCTTCGTTGTGGCGATTCTTAACGCCTTGATCAGTGGGAGTAATGAAGATTCTTTGTTCTTCGGCACCTTGCGTTTAATCACAATTTTAACGGTCATAGATGGCTCCTTTGGGTTTTAACTGCCGCAAATACAATGTTTTCCGGCTAATGCATCTTGAATTCTTTACTTAACTGAAGATGATTCGCTTTGCAATGGCTTTGCTGACATACCGACAAGCGAATTGGATCCCTAACTATATTTGTCACACTGCCGGCAACCATTTTTAAATTTGTAGCTCGACGATGTCGCCTTCCTGCAAAACATAGTCCCGCTGCACCATTTGACCGTCAAACACGGCCGGACCCCATACTCTGGCGGACTTTAGATTGCGGGAAAAATCCTGATGTACTTTGCCGGCAAAATCAGCCATGGTGCTGCCTTTTCTCAGCACAAAGGGTGCGGTTAAATCCGGTTTTTTACCCGGTGATTTGGTGTATACCCGGATAATGTTCAGGCGCTCTATTATGGTTGTTTTCAGTTGGTCCAGGTTACGGCCGGTCTTGACTGAAGCCGATATCATTGGCCAATTATCTGCAAGCAGTTCGCGAAAAATTTCCAAATCTTCATCGGTGCTCGCATCATCGTTTTTGTTGGCCATGATCAAAAACGGAACCGGACGGATACCGCGCCGGTCTCTGTAGCGATCTTTTAGCCGCAAGGGCACAATTCCTTGCGCCTCCAGCAAAGCAAGCGAGTCCTCGAGCTGCTGCCATGGATCGGTTTGCAAATCCACTATTAACAGTACCAGTTCACAGCGGCGAATCAAATCCATCATTTCCGGGTCAACATATTCGGCGCTCAACGGCGGGGTGTCGATCAGTTGAATCTGAATATTTTCTATGGGCATCATCCCCGGGGTCGGTTTCCAGGTGCTGTGGGGAAAGTCGGCGACTTCAGGGCTGGCGTTGGTCACCTGTGCGACCAGAGCGGATTTGCCGACGTTGGTTGCGCCAACGATCACCACCTGACCGGCACCTTCTTTGTTGATGTGATAGGCGGATTCTTGCCGTCCGAGACTTTTTTTGGCCTGGGCAGCCGATTTCAATTTGGACACCCGCTTGCGTAAATCAGCACGCAATTTGTCGGTCCCCTTATGCTTGGGGACGATGCTGATCATCTCTTCAAGATAGGCGAGTTTTTCCGCAGGTGTTTTGCTTGAACGAAATCGCTTTTCGGCATCATAATATTCTGGCGGCAGGTTTGTTGGCATAATGATAACCTCTGGGCAGGTATTTCATTATTGGCAACAGTGTCGTTTCACGTTAAAGAAATTCGAAAAGAAAGTCAACCGGCTCCTCACAAGTGCAACCTCAACGGTTGATTTTTAGCCGTCTGAAGATTATGCATATACAGCTAGCTTATATAAAAAGGTTGAATACCAGAAAGGGCGATCACAAACGATGGATAAGAAATGGATGGAAGCATTTGGTCAAATGACATACGGTATCTATGTTTTGACATCAAAAGCAGGTGAAACAATCAATGGCATGATCGCCTCCTGGGTTTCGCAGGTTTCATATGATCCGCCCCTCATAATGGCGGCAGTTCACCCTAACCGATACTCGCATCAACTGATTGAAAAAGGCGGCGGTTTTGCGTTGCATATATTATCCGAGGCGCAAACAGACTTCCTTGCGCGGTTTAAGCAACCGGATGTAAAAAATAAATTTCCCGCATTAAATTGGACATCAGGCCAAACAGGCTGTCCGATCCTGCTTGACTGTCTGGCCTATCTGGAATGCGAGCTCAAAACCCATTACCGGCCTGGTAATCATACGCTGTTTATCGGCGAAGTGATTGCTGCCGGCAGTGGAGATTCCCGTGGCGCTCAGCTAACGACCCTGGATATCGATGGCATATACCTGGGAAAAAACTGACCCGAACAACGCCACTGTGAATAGGAGACGATGGACGTTTCGTTTTTAATACAGAAAGGAGATTCCACCCATGGCTGACTGGAAATCTTATCTAAAAGATAATCAGGACCGGTTCGTAGATGAACTGTTGGCATTTTTGCGCATTCCGAGTGTGTCCAGTTTGAAAGAGCACAAGGAAGATGTTGTCAAGGCAGCGAACTGGGTTGCCACCCGCATGCAGGCTGCCGGCATCGAAAATGTTGAAATCTTACCCACCGGCGGCCATCCGGTTGTTTACGGGGATTGGCTGCATGCAGCCGATAAACCGACGGTTATGATTTATGGACATTTTGACACCCAGCCAGTCGATCCATTGGATCTGTGGTCTCATCCGCCGTTTGAGCCGGCGATCAAAGATGATCGGGTTTATGCCCGGGGTGCCTCGGATGACAAGGGCAACATGCTGGTGCCGATTCTGGCCATAGAAGCGATGCTCAGCAGCGCGGGGCAACTGCCGATCAACGTTAAATGCTTTTTCGAAGGCCAGGAAGAAATCGGCAGCCCGCAACTGCCAGAATTTATTTCAGCCAACCGCGAACGACTGGCTTGTGATCTGATTTATAGTGCCGACGGCGGTCAATGGGATGAAGATCAGCCGGCATTGATGATAGGACTCCGCGGGTTGTGCAATCTGCAGGTTGATGTTCAAGCGGCCAAAAGCGATACCCATTCCGGCACTTTCGGTGGTACGATCATGAATCCGATCCACGCCCTGGTACAATTGTTGGATTCCATGCACTCCCGGGACGGCAAGGTGGCCGTAGATGGTTTTTATGATGCCGTCCGAGCACTTTCTGATACGGAAAAAGCACAGATCGCTGAAATTCCCTATGATGAATCCGACTACAAAGCTGAACTGGGCGTCGAGGCGCTTTTCGGCGAGCCCGGCTATTCAACTTATGAACGCGCCTGGATTCGCCCGACCCTCGAGGTCAATGGCATCTGGGGTGGTTTTCGGGGGGAGGGGGTCAAAACCGTTCTGCCGAGCACCGCCCATGCCAAAATCAGCTGTCGGCTTGTGCCCAACCAGGACCCGGCAACCATCCTCAAACTGATCGGCACCCATATCGACAAGCACCTGCCACCAGGTGTAAAAGTGACGGTAACGACCAATCCGAGCACAGCGGATCCGTATTTAATTCCTCACGATCATCCCGGAAATCAGGCGGCGATTAGCGTTCACAAGGCACTTTACGGCAAGCAGGCCTATTACGCTTATATGGGGGGCAGCATTCCGGTATGTGGGCTTTTTCTAAAAGAACTGGGCGCCTACACCGTCAATTTCTCCTTTGGTCTTAAGGATGAAAACATCCATGGGCCGGATGAATTTTGGCGCCTCAAAAGCTTTGAACGCGGTCAGATGGCCTATGGCATGTTGCTGGAGCAACTAAGCGATATCAAACTTACGTAACTGTTTTGCGCTCCCGTGGATATGGGTCTTCAGGCTTGCCAAGGTTTTAACACCGGTATTTGAAAACGACAGAAGGATCTTCAGTCGGCAGGTGAGCGCGGAAAATCCGATGGCGCGATGGCATTATAAGCTGGAAATTTTTTAACAAGGCAATCGGATTACGGTTTGTTCATGCGCAGTGGGTGTGTCATCTTGTCGACCAGCAGTTTAAACAATTCTTCTTTAAAACCGTAAGGCATGATTTTGAAGGCATCCTGCAGTCGCTCTTCCCAGCGGTTCATGATTCCGGTGGGGGTGGGTTTTTCCCAGGTGAGCAGATTGAATACCTCGTCGCGAATTTTTCTGCGCAACCGCATCTTTTCGCGCTTGTCGGCACGCTGGGCCTGGTTCAGCCCGTCTTCAAAAAATTTGCGAATCTCAAGTATGTCTATTTCCGTTAGGCGGGCCATATGGGCGCAACTCCGGAAACTGATTGCGAATTGTTCAATAATTTGAGCAACAAAGCTATAATTTCTCTTGTTTTCAATAGTTTATCATACGATTTCTTTAAAAGTCAAATTTTGGCGCTTGATCAACCTTAACCCAAAAATCGTGTTGACAGTATCTATGAGGCCTGCTTTGTAAATCAATGCTCAGGCATACCGCTTTGCACGGCAAAGGATATTCCTATCGTGAGAATTGTTATAACCAATGATGACGGCATTGACGCCCCGGGTCTGGATACCTTGCACCAATGTGTGCGGCGGCTTGGTAATGTTGTGATCGTGGCACCGCGACAGCCCCAGAGCGGCATTGCTCACCGGGTGACAGCCCGGGATCCCATCCGGTTTGATCAGGTGGGCCCGGACCGTTTTTGTATCGATGGTACGCCTGCTGATTGCGCCCGGATCGCCCTGAAACGCTTAGCGCCGGATGCTGGCTGGCTGATTGCGGGAATCAATCCAGGGGCCAATCTGGGGTCAGATGTTTACAATTCAGGCACTGTGGCGGCAGCCCGGGAAGCGGCCATTTTAGGGTGTCGTGCCATAGCGATCTCACAATATATCGCCAGAGATCAGAAGATCGATTGGGCTGCGACCGCTTATCATTCCCTGCCGGTCTTACGAATGTTGTTGGATCGGGATCTGATGCCGGGGCATTTTTGGAATATTAACTTGCCCCATCCGCTTAGCAAGAAAGCAAAGGTTGCCCATGAATTTTGCGGCTTGGATACCCACCCCCACGACTATACCTACGATCAACAGGGTGACACACTCGTCTATAGGGGAATTATTCACAATAGACCACGGGATGCGGGCAAGGATGTGGCCGTATGTTTTGACGAGGGAAAAATCGCAATAACCCGCCTGGCAGTCGATTCAGGCGCTGGTGGCTAGTCGGCAGTTTTCAGCGGCACAAACAAAAAATCGCCGCCGTCATGGCCCGCGTAGCGAATATCGGCATACTCGGGCATCTGGTAGGCGTTTAACATGACCGCACGGCGGATCTGGGTAAAAATCTGGGTGGCATCCACAATGCCATCATTTTCGCTTAAGGCATCGATAAAGGCTGAAGCAAAAACCGAATGGTTGTCTTTGCCGCCGCTGTCGATGACCGGCTCCAGACCACCGGAGGACAACACGGTGCGTGAGCGCTTTTTAACAATGCGTGCCAGATAGCTGGCAGAGCGATTTTTGATGTTGACCCCGCGGGTCAGTTTGCCTGAATAGCAGCTGTCGGCGACCACCATCACGTGCTTGGCTTCGATAGCCCGCAGTGTGGTGGTCATGTAAGAGTTGGAAATCCAGTTGGTCTCAATGTCTTTATCGGCATCCACCGGCAGCCAGTAGCCCTCATCACCGGCCTTGTCCAGCCAGCCATGCCCCGCATAATAAATCAGCAGGTTATCGTTAACCCCCAGTGTTCGCCGCAAGTGGTGCAAGGCCCGCAGGATATCGGCGCGGGTGGCATCGGTGAGGGTTTGCACGCTGAAGCCATATTTATCTTTTAAAATCTTGGCGACCACCTGTGCATCGTTGACCGCTGTTTTAAGCGGCGGCATCGATTGATAGGCATTGTTGCCGATCACCAGGGCGTAATAGGTACCAAAATCAAGCGCCGATGTATCTCCAGGCGGAAATGCGGCTGCCAGCGGGGCCGTTGCCGTCTCCGCTGATGATGGTCGTTCTGTGACCGTTTGTGCCAAGCTGGTCGGATCGGTGGTGTCCACCAGGGCTTGCAGGACGCGTTTCGGAAACGCGCGCGAAACCAATTCCTGCGTGCACTTTGAAATGAGGCGGCTGTATTCTTTAAAATTGTAGGTAAGATACGGGCTTCCAAGCGCCTCGGCGGAAATTTGTCTTGAAACCAGTTTTGGATATCCAAAACGATTGATGTCAACGTTGATGGTTGCTGACGCTTTCATTCGGGCATAGTCGGTCTGCCCCTTGAAATTCAACGCTAATTCGTCAACACCAACGACGTATTGGGTGGTGGCTGCCGGGTCGAGAACAAAGCCCCTGTCCTCTAAACCGGTTTTGATGGCATGCTGCAACCGATAGGCAAAATGTTTGATCAAGTCGTCAGCCGTTTCACGCTTCAAGCGCTGGGTGGTTTGGACTTTCATATCAGTGATGTCAAAGACGAACTTAACTGCGCGCTGATCAGTGGACCGGATTTTGGACCAGGCTTCCGGTAACTGGGTGGCTGAAGGTTGGCTTGACTCTCTGGTTTCCTGAGAGCTGGTACCGGCGCATCCCAGAATGATTATCAGTATCAACAGGATAAAAGTTGTCTTTTTCATGGTTGGCATCATTTTTTAGGCGATATTAGGTGTTGCTTTTATCGCGCTGGTTATCGATCCGGTTTTAAGTGATCGCTATATTTTGAGCTCAAAGTGCTGGCCAGTCCCAAATCGGGTCTGGCGTTTATTTTGATAAAGGGTGACCTCGCCGGCGCCCGTTACCTGCCAGCAACCCTGCGGGCCGTCGTTGAGCATGCCGCTTTGTTCGTCAATTCCGATTAAGATCATATCCGGGAATCGCTGTTTCAGCTCCGGTACCCAGCTTTGACCAAAAGTATTGTGGTGCGGCAACACGCAGGCACCGGGGATTAATCCCAGTCCCCTAAGTGCTTCCTTGGCATGGGGGTCATAGTAGGTATCACACAGGACCATGGCGCCGGCGCTGCTGCCGGCAATAACGGCACCGGCCTGATGGGCGCGCAACATGGCCTGCCAGCTGTCGCTGCCCGCCAGCGATTGGGCCAGGTGCCGGGGGAAGCCGCCCAGCAGGTAAATCATTTTTGACTGCTGCAGGGCCTCCACCACCTTTGGGTCATCTGCGGATCTGCGGTTAATCAACGGCAGAGAACTGACATTCGCAGCACCCAGTTGTTTGAACCAGCGAACTCCGTTCTGTCCGGCACGCTGATGATTATCGTCGGGCGCCGCCGCAGCCGGTACAATGTTGATCAACGCCTTTGGCCCGCCGGCCAGAGTCATGGCCCGGCGGTCTGGTGCTGCCATCTGGCCACCAAATTCAGCACCGCCCGCTAACAGAATATAGCCCATGATCTTATTTCTTGAGGATACTTGGTTTCAAAATATTCTATTGGGCCCAACAGACACGCAAGCCATATGTCGAATGGGGTTGAGCCCGTTGGCCCGTTGAGCCGGTTGCCGGTTAAGTGTGGTCGTTTTTTTCTTAACGGGCTCAACTAAAAACGGGGTTAGCGGATAACCTTAATTAAAAAATATGACACGAAAGTCTCCTGGATGCAAGTTTGTTGGCTGGGGGGCTCGGATTCTTATCCCTTCGAGGTTTACAGAGGGCGGCATGTTATGGTAGGCCAGGTCTGTGAACCGGATCGCTTAGTGCCAAAATTGCGAAACGCCCATCTAAAACAAGGAAGGATTATGAGAGCCTCGCTCATTATTGTTGCCAAAAAGCCTGAGCCCGGGTTTACCAAAACGCGCCTCTGCCCGCCCTTTACCCCCGAAGCAGCGGCTGAATTTTACGGTTGCCTGATGCAGGACACGCTGGCATTGGCAGCGCAGATGCCGGAGGTTGATCTGAGCCTTGCCTATACGCCGGTTTCAGCAGTTGAATATTTCCAACATCTGGTGCCCAATGGTTTTCACCTGACCCCCCAGCAAGGCGCCCATCTGGGAGAACGCCTGGCAAATGCCCTTGCGCTTCATTTGAAACAGGGATATCACCGGGCGGTTATCATGAACAGCGACGGGCCGACCTTGCCCGTGGCATATCTGAAAGAAGCCTTCACCAAGCTGAATCATGCCGATATTACATTGGGCATGGGTCATGACGGCGGCTATTACCTGATTGGATTAAAACACATGATTCCGGAGTTGTTTGAAAATATCGCCTGGAGCACCGAACGGGTCATTCCCCAAACTTTAGAAATTTGCCGGCAGCTGAATCTAAAAGTCCACTGCCTGCCGGAGTGGTACGATGTGGATGTGGAAGCTGATCTTCAGCGGTTACGCCTTGATTTATTGGAAAATCCGTCAGCGGCCCTGCACACGGCTGATTTTTTAAAAAGGTGGGATGAACTGCAGATATAACGTCTTTTTTGTAACCCAGTTAGCTTCTATGAGCCGGCCGACGGCCCCAGATCATATATCTCAAAATCGGCCGGTCCTTCCTGCAAGCCTTCCAGCTGATCCTCTTTGGCGGAGCGCGCATCACTTTCCTGCCACCGAATCCAGTCATCAATAATTTGCCAGGTCGAAACGACAGTGATGTTAGACGGGTCGTAGTGGTTAATTAGGGTTTCACCGGAGATATAACCCGGTTGTTTTAGGGCTTGACTTCGGACCTCATTCAGCAGATCCAGGGCCGCGTTGATTTTATCTTTTTTTATTTTTCTTTTGATGAATACCTTAACCGCCATGTCGCCCTCCTTTGATTTTTTGCCCTGCTTAAATTATAATTTGCAGACAATGACGCAATCATTCTTATCTTGGGAAAGTAAACTGAATACCATTGGCAAGCGACAGCAGACAATGGCTGCAGTATTGCCCAATACTTATATTATATATTAATTTGCTTAAATCAAACAGATCCTGTAATAGAAATTCAGCTTTTATGCTGCCAAAAAATCGCTTGCGAAATCTTTGATGCTAATGGTGACAATTTTATAACTGTCACCTGCGAAAGGAAGACTGCATGGTAAACAGTCTGCTCGATACAGATTTTTACAAACTGACCATGATGCAGGTGGTTTTACATCAATATGCCAGTGCCTGGGTCCGTTATGCTTTTAAATGGAGAAATTGGGAGGAAATGCACTTAACCGTTTCGCTGCCGGACTTCAAAAATAAAGTGGATACTGAAATCGATCGACTGTGTGAGCTGCGATTTACCGATGAAGAAGTGAATTATCTGGCCAATATCCGGTTTTTTAAACCGGACTTTATAGAATATCTGAGACTTTTTCAGCTGAATCGAAAATACATCAATACATTTATTGAAGATGGCCAATTGCAAATCAATATTGAAGGGCCGTGGTTAAATACCATCATGTACGAAATACCCGTACTGGCCATCATCAGCGAACTGTATTCAAGTCTGCACGGCGTTGATGATGCCACTTGGCAGAAAGAGGGGCGGCAGCATCTGAAAGACAAAGTCCGTTTTTTGATCACGGCCACAGTCAATGAGCACAATTTCAAATTCGCTGAATTCGGCACCCGCAGAAGGGCTTCTTATGCCTGGCAGGAAGAAGTTATTCATTACCTGATCGACCATTGTGAAGATCGACTGGTAGGTACCAGCAATCCCCATTTTGCCATGAAGTGCGGTATCAGACCGATTGGGACCATGGCCCATGAATTTTTCCAAGCACATCAGCAGCTGGGCCCTCGTCTGGTGGACAGTCAAAAGGTTGCCCTGCAATGCTGGGCGGACGAATACCGGGGGGAGCTGGGTATTGCGCTTTCAGATACCATGGGCTTTGATAAATTTTTAAAAGACTTCGACCGTTTTTTTGCCTTACTTTTTAACGGTTGCCGGCAGGATTCTGGTGACCCCTATCGCTGGACGGAAAAGCTCATCGCCCACTATCAGAAATTGCGCATCGACCCTCGAACCAAATCGGCTATTTACAGTGATGGCCTGACCCTTGAAACGGCAGTGGATATTTTCAAGCGTTTTCATGACCGGATCGAAACCTCCTTTGGTATCGGAACCAATCTGACCAATGACTGCGGATTTATGGCGCCCCAGGTCGTCATAAAAATGGTGGAGTGCAATCGTAAGCCGGTTGCCAAAATAAGCGATAGCCAGGACAAGGGCATGTGTGAAGATATAGAGTTTTTAGATTATTTAAATTATGTGATTAGGGAAGACATCAATTCTGAAAACTGATTTTAAAGAGCGCTGCAAAATTATTGGTTTCCGTTCTCCCAGGTGGTCACCTTTCCTTGCACCCCGTTAATTTCAAGAATGCCGCTGCCCGATTCTTTGACAAGAACGTTCCGGGTGACATTCATAATTTCAATTCCACCGGATCCGTCTCGGATCGTTAAATTGCCGTCAATATCCTTTATGGTCATCTGCCCGGTGCTGTCGACCAGGCGTGCGTCGCCCTCGACCCGCTCGATCAGAATACTTCCGGAGCCATCTTTAACTTCAAGATTGCCCCTGATGCCTTCGATTTGCAATTTACCTGAGCCATCTGCCACTTTTACATTTCCCTGAATGTCTTTGACGGTTATCGATCCGGAACCATCTGTGATGGTCAGATCTCCTTCCAGGTTACTGACCAAAATGCGACCGGAGCCGTCATCGATTTGAACTGCCAGCTGTTTCGGAACGCGCACGGTAAGATCGATTTTAGCGTCTGCTTTCATCCGGTTTTGATCTTTAAAGACGCTTTTTAAAATGGCTTTTTGCGACCGTTTGTTCAAAGACAGCAGGACGTGACGTTCCATAAAATCGGCGATTTCATTTCGGGAAATACCGCTTATGATAACCGCTGCTGTCACATTGATGCGGTCGGTTCGATCAACGCCATATATTTCAAGAAAGCCGGCTGCGCATGTAATCTGAAGGACCTTTACATCTTTGATAGGAATTTCCAGATGTTTTGATCGCTCGATCGGTTCGGCCACTGCTGCCAGCGGCCACAGCATTAAGATACAGAAAAGGACTTTTCGCATCTCACACCTCCTGGCATGATGCTAGGGGTTGTCCGGTGATTTATCATGTGCGTGCGCTTCAGTTTAGCGGGCTTTCAATCCGGATATGAAGATCAAAGACAACTATTCTGGCAATTGGGCGTTTATTTTCACTTACCCTGTGACAAATAGCAATCTTTTTTGTATGTAAAGCAGCACGGTAACCTGAACTGCTGGATGCGGAAAACTCAGATGACGAAATCGACAGCGAAGTCGCACGATAAACTTGATGCCAGAGCGGCGATCATCTTAACACTGCTGTGTTTGATCTGGGGCTTGAATGCCGTTGCCATGAAATATGCAACCGAGGGCATTGCGCCTATTTTTTGTGCAGGTCTTCGCTCCGTTATGGCCACTATCTGCCTGGTTATCTGGATGGCCGGCCGGCGTATCCCCCTTTTTGTGGGCCGAATCAAAGACGGGGTATTCATTGGTCTGTTGTTCGGGGCCGAATTTGGTCTTTTATACCTGGCCATTCGCTATACAACCGCTTCATCAGCTTGGATTTTGCTGTACACCTCGCCGTTTTTTCATGCCCTGGGGGCGCACTTTTTCCTGACCGGCGATCGTTTATCGATTGCCAAAGCCGGCGGAATGATACTGTCTTTCGCCGGCATTTTAATCCTTTTAAGTCAGCATCTGGGGCTGCCTTCAGTCGATCAGTTTGCCGGCGATATGCTGGCATTGGCCGCTGCCATGCTGTGGGCACTGACGACAGTCGTCATCAAGCGCCGCCTGGTGGCTGCCGTATCACCCTATCATACCCTTTTCTATCAGACCCTGTTTTCGATACCCGTTTTGTTTATGCTTAGCTTTATGTTTCAGGAAACACCGGTTCAGTATCTTGATGGCCTGATTTTGATCTCATTGGCGTATCAGGGTATCCTGGTTGCTTTTATCAGCTATCTGGTGTGGTTTTTCTTGGTACACAGCTATCCGGTCAGCCGGCTTTCGGCGTTTACCTTTTTAACGCCGATATTTGCAACCCTTGCCGGTGTCTGGTTGCTCGGTGAACCGCTGACCTTGCGCCTCATCATTAGCCTGACCCTGGTCAGTATCGGCATTTATATCGTCAACCGCAAATGAGTACTGCTGCTAGAAAATATCCCAATGCAAACACTGACTAATGATATTCGGGTTCTGTCCGGCTCCACAGATATCGTATTGGTGGCACCTCATGGGCCTGCCGAAGACGATGAAAACACCGACCGCCTCACACGGCAGACAGCCCGGCTTTTGGGCTGTATGGCCATTATCAATACCGAATTGCCCCGCAATAAATTGGATTTGAACCGAATTCCCGATGCGGCGCGCCATCCCACGTTTATCCACGCCCTCAGACAGGCCATTTCACCCGACGGTCGTTCACGGGTGATCTGGGTTCACGGCATGAAAGATCAAAGTGCAGCGCTCGAAGCCCGCAATCTAAATGACGGCGTCCGGATTGATTGTCTGGTCGGATATGGTCTGCCGGATCGATTGACCGCTGACCTGGACACCATCACCCATTTGACGGCAGGTTTGAATGCGGGTGGTCTGAATACGGTTGTGGCTGCAGATGAACGGTCCAAATTTCGGGGTCATTCCGATCACAACATGAACCAGTGGTTCAGGAAGAACCGCTATCCCATTTCCAGAGTGGCGTCTTTACAGCTGGAATTGTCCTGGAGCGGGGTGCGCGAGGAGGGGTGCCTCAGCAAAACAGCCAAAACGCTGGGCAGTGCTTTGAAACAATTTATGAATTTAAATAGGTGAAGGATCAATGCGCTTCATCAATCCGGTGGCTGCATGAATCATCAGTGACTTAATCAATAATTTTCATGCAAGGCTGGCTTTTGCACGAGTTTGAGGCTTCCATAGGCAAGGCATTTAAGGCTGAGGCCATAGATTCCTATGCTTCAGCCTTAATAACGCAGCATATGGGAGTTTCAGGCTCGCCTTTAGGGTGAAAATTAATGAGATAAAATGATATTAATCCTTCATAATGGATGTATATTTTATATCGTTTGGGAAGATTGTATAGCTTGCTGCCGTTAAATAGAATTTAAGATTCTCATTAATTTTCATGCAAAACGAAACTGGGGCGGACCGAAAGGCCCGCCCCAGATTCCGAAGTTAGTAAAAGAAGGTGACTTAGCGTGTCTCCCGAAACACGCATACTAACAATATCGGCCATTTTTAAAAAAAACTTTAGCTTTTTTTATAGCGTTACCAGCTTTATATCGAATCCAGAGCCTGCGTTAGATCTTCAATTAAATCAGCTATATCTTCGATGCCTACCGAATAGCGCACCAGGTTTTCAGGAATGCCCATGGCTGCTCTTTGGCGGGCATTCAATTCGACATGACTGGTGGTTGCCGGTGGCCCAACAATTGTTTCAACCGCCCCCAGATTAGCCGCTCGATGAGCGTATCGCAACTGTGGCAAAAATTTCTCAACCGCCGGATAGCCCCCTTTAACTGAAAAAGAAAGCATTCCGCCAAACCCCTTCATTTGCTGTCGTGCAATGGCGTGCTGCGGGTGGGTGTCCAGACCGGGGTAAAACACTTGCTCCACGCTCGAATGGGATTGCAAGTAAGCGGCGATTTGCAGCGCGCTTTTATTCTGGCGCTCGATGCGAAGCGGCAGGGTTTTCATACCGCGCAGCAGCAGATAGGCGGCCATAGGATCCAGAGCAGCCCCGTTGATTTCCCGGAAATGAAAGATGCGGCGAATATGATCCTGAGGCCCGCAGACCGCGCCGCCCAGCGCGTCGGCATGGCCTCCCAGATATTTGGTGGCGCTATGCAATACCAGATCGGCCCCCAGCTTGAGGGGCTTCTGGTTAACCGGTGTGGCAAAGGTGTTGTCGACCACCACAAGGGCACCGACCTGATGGGCGGCCGCCGCCAGGCGGGCAATATCGACGACTTTCATGGTCGGGTTTGTGGGGCTCTCCAGATAAAGCACCTGACAGCCTTGCGAAATAGCGGTTTCAACGGCCTTTTGATCGGTGGTATCACAAAGGGTGACCGCGATGTTGAAACGGGGTAAAAATTCCTGAAAAATTCGGTTGGTCCCGCCATAGCTGTCTTTGATCGAAACAATCCGATCGCCAGGGGCCAGCAGCGTAAACAACGTGTTGGAAATGGCGGCCATGCCGCTGGCAAAGGCTGTGGCCGCCTGGGCCTGTTCAAGGCGACAGATTTTTTCTTCAAAAGCGCGCACCGTTGGGTTGGTGTTGCGGCTGTAAATATGACCATCGATTTCGCCGCGGCCGACCTTTGCCCAGTGCGCTAACTCGGCATAGCCAAAGGAGACGCTGTGGACCACCGGTACCTGGGTTGCGTTTTCCCACAGCGGTCCGGTTTCGCCGGCCCAAACGGCCAGGGTAGCATCTTTGGGGTTGTTATGATCATTCATTTTGATTTCCTCCTCAGCGGGCAGCGGATTAGCGTATTATGATGCAATTTGAAATAAAATCTTCAGCGCCCCGGGTGCTGCCGCCTGTTCAAAGGCTGTCTCAGCCTCCTCCAGACCATACCGTTGGAAGACGAGCCCGGAGGGATCCACCTGTTGTTTTTCGAGCTGATCAAGGGCCGCTGCGATTGGGCCGCAGCGTGATCCCACCAAAGTGATCTCATCAACTACCAGGGATGAAAGCTGAAGCGGCCATTTTTCTCCATCCCTATCCTTGTAAGTACTTTTAAGAACGATGGTCCCGCTTGGGCGGACAGCCTGGAGAGCCGTTGTTAAACCTCCGGCCGAGCCGGTGGCTTCGATAACGATATCAAATTTGCGTTTGCCGATGTCGCCTTCCTGGATCCAGTGAATATCAAAAGCGTCCAGAAGCGCTTGCTGGCGCTGATAACGGGATACGACTGTCAATTGGCCGGCGACGGTTACCAGGCTCTGGGCGATCAATTGTCCAAGCCGGCCGGCGCCGATGACCAGCACGCGATCCTTGCGGCTGATCGGGACCTGTTGCTGAATCTGCAGCGCGGCTGCCAGCGGTTCTGCAAAAACAGCTGCCGCATCGGAGACCGTTTCCGGCACCGCAATCAAATTTTGCAATGGCAGGCATACAAAATCAGCGAAGGCACCATTGCAGTTTTTGATACCCAAAACCCGGCGATCTTGACAATGGTGTTGACGGTCTGCCTGACAATCGGGGCATTTTCCGCAGGCGATGTTGATATCCGCAACCACCCGCTGCCCGATGCGCTCCTGTGTCGTGGAGGCCTGAACGATTTCACCGACAAACTCATGTCCGGGTATGCCGCGAAACGGATAATAGCCCTTTACCAGCTCCAAATCGGTGCCGCAAATGCCGGCCATACGGACCCGCACCAGGGCTTCGCCTTCAAGCGGCTCTGGATCCGGAACATCTTCACGAACGCTTAAAAGCTGGTTTTCGAGCCAAACCGCACGCATATGCCGATCCCTTCTTTAAGTGGATGGATGGATTTCTGGATACACATCAAATTTTCAGCACTGACGCCATATATGAAGCCGTTGTAAGCAAAAAATGGCTCAAAAAGCAAATGAAAGGCGTATTTGATTGTCAAGCCAACCGATTTTTCATATAAATACGCATGTTTTACTTATGATCATTTGACATCTGACACCCCCAACAGGGATGATAGAATGCTGATTTTTGATTTTGATGGGGTTCTGATCGACTCCCTAAATGAAGTGGTTCTGACGGTCTACAACACGGCCAGCGGTCAACAGTTGATGTCTCTGGGTGATTTGCCGCAGGCGCTAATCAGACTGTTTCGGCGCAACCGTTTTCATGTTCAGCCGATCGGTGACGGTATCCTGCTCATGAACTGGTGCCTGAAAAATTATCTCAACGATCCTGACAGGATCCTACAGCTGGATGAATACCAAACGATTATTGGCGTTGCCACCGAACCGGTCGCCCGTCGCTCAGGTATGGTCTACAAAACGAGGCAGCAGTTTATCGAACGTGATGCCGCCGCTTGGACCGCGCTGCACCGGCCCTTTCAACCCCTGTGGAACGAATTGGCTCGGCGCCAGGATCAACCTGGATTTGCCATCGTGACCAACAAAAACCGCACTGCCACAGAACGCCTTTGCCATCAATTTGGACTGAACATTTCGCCCTCAAACATCTACAGCGGCGATAATGGGACATCCAAAATCGAGAACATGCACATAATTCAGCATCGTTTTGGGGCTAAAATGGTTTATTTTTTAGACGATTCCCTGAAAAATCTTCAGGAGCTTGATCAAAACCTAAACCGCCAAAAAAAAATGCTCATACCGGTTCTCGCTGGTTGGGGGTATATTGGCCCTAAAGATCAGAAATTGGCGCGCACGTCTGGCTACGACGTATTGACTGTGTCAGAGGCGGTCGCATTACTGTCGAAAATGATACCGCTATAAAGGAGAGACCATGCCGGCGCCTGAAGTCGAAAAAACGAATTTTTTTAAGAACATGATATCGATGAACCGGGTTTTGATGTTTTTAGCTGTTTTGATATTGGCTGGTTGTGCAGCCGGAAACTACGGTTACTTGCGGCACAGCCGCGATGTTACCCAGGCTTTTGAATCCTTTCATGTTTACCCGCAACACCGTTATTACTATCTGAACCAGGAAAACAATCCTTACGCTGTCGTTGCCCTGCAAAACAATTACCGTCTAGTGGGCCACATGTGGGCGGAATTTGATCCGTACTCGGAAAAACTTGAAAAAGTTACCGGCCTGATCAAAGACTTCGCTTACGCTTATTCTCGTCCATACGGGTCCTATATCTTGGATCAATCGCAAAATCCGATTGGTTATTGGTATTCCAGCCTGGAGGTTAAAAGTCTAAACGTAGATGGCACCAATCAATATGTGTCCATTTATACCGATATGCCTTGGCTGCGAGATGATGACAGGCCTATCCGTGGGTTTGGTATCGGGGTGGGGCGTTGAAGCGCCAGCGGCATGGGCATTGAAATTGGCACTAGTTGGGAATACCGTCCTGCACAAGTGACACTAGATTTTGTCTAGCTTTTTTCTAGTATTATGTTTTCTGTGACCTCTTTGCATTGATCTTCAGGTATTATCACGAATTTGTCAATCGCTGCTTATAATCCAGTGGTCGTTTTAATCACTCGTTTTTCTATACTAAAAGGACATTTAAATTCTAGGCTTGTAGCCACTAGTTTTAGACCTGCCGAATTCTTATTGCCTTTGCCGTAGCGTGGATCGCCCATCACTGGATGGCCGATCATCTCAAAATGGCGGCGAATCTGATGTTTTCTGCCACTTCCCATGACGATGTGGACGGTGCTGATATCGGCTGCCGGCTCGTAGTTCTCAAGGCTGAATTTGGTCATGGCAGGCTTGCCGTCCAAATCAAAAGCAATGACGCCGCCGGGCATCGATTTGGCTGGATTTCCCTTGACTTGCGCCGTGTAACGTTTGATGACTTGCTGTTTTTTAAATAATTTTGATAGCTTAGCGGCAGAGGTCTTATCATGGGCCAGCAGCACCAGACCGGATGCCTCCCGGTCAAGGCGGTGAACGAGATAGACCCTTCTGGGGCGATAAACCTGCTCGACCTGTCGCAGCAGCGAGCAATGATCGCCGTATTTGGTCCCCTGGGACAATAGACCGGCCGGTTTGAGCCATACGCTATATCGTTTTTGATCGCTGATGAGCTTCGGTTTTTGCGGAGTAGCTGCCAGCAGGACGCGATCATAATAAATCGAGACCACATCACCCGGCTTAAGGGGGGTGCTGGCCCGCCGGATGCGGCGCTGGCCGCGCTTTGGTCTTTTGAGCCAGACCGCGCCTTTGGACATGGCATCTTTGATGCGAGTTTTGGACAGGGGGGTAAGGGTTGCCAGAAATTCGCTGGCGGTTGCCGGGTCGTCAACACTGACGGTTCGGACTAACGTGTATTTTTGCACCTATTCTTATCCTATGTTGTCCTTATCACCACAAAGACATAAAGTTCACAGAGGTTTTATAAGTCTGGTGTTATTTTCATCTTTCTTTGTGTTCTTCGTGGTTAAACCATATTGTTGATCCTACCGAAGTGGGTTTGCTTGAGGCCATCTCTATATGTTAAATTTCAGCAACTTTTTGTATGAATCTCTACAATAAGTTAAACTCGCTGGAATTTGTTCTGTTCCCGCTGGGTCTTCACTCGATTGCCTTGAAAAAACCTTGCAAAACCGACTGCTGGTTTTTTAACCCACCTGTTTATTTGCCTTAAAAGGGATATGTAGGGTTAAATCTTAGGCCGTGCACCGAACAGAGGCTCCGTTTCTCGGGTGCGTTTGAGCTCATAAAAACCAGGCGTTCTACCGGCAATGATAATCGCATCCCACAGGGCAACGGCGGCCTTGCCTGTCGGCGCCGGACTGCAAACCGGGCCAAAAAAACCCGGCCCATGGCCGCCATCAAGAACAATTAAAGGCACGCCCACATCCTTGCCCACTTTGGCCAGGGCCTGATCCATATCAGCACGAATCAATTCATCCCATGCGGGGTCAGTTGTCGCTTCGGACAGACGGGTGGGAAAGCCACCGGCCCTAAGAATTTCCGCTACCGCTTCCGGTGTATCAATATCTTCCTCGTCGTGGTGGTAATGGGTGCCCATCAATGTATATATTTTTGCCAGACCATCATTGCCATATGCTTTGCGCACTGCCGCGGCCACCCGCAACGCTTTCAACCCTATTTCATGCAATATTTTGTAGGGTTCGGGTATATTGCGATCGGCGTTTATCATCTTGAGGCTAAACAGCTTCCAGTTGACTTGAATCTGTTTTTGACGACCCACATCAATCATCCAGCGTGAGGTAATCCAGCACCATGGGCAGACCGGATCCCAGTAAAAGTCGACAATGTTTTTTTGGGTAACCATTCTTTCCTCCCTAATTTCCTGTTTCATAACTGCCAACAGCGTCTATATCCAAACAGGGACTGGCAAATGAATTTTTAAGCCGCTCCATCATCAAAGGGCTTGAACCCTGCCTTTTGATACCTATGTTTTGCGGTAAGAAAGATGATGACATTGATGTTAATATTTGGCTTTAATCACCCGACAACCCGATCAGAAAGGTTTAACCGCTTATGACTGCCAAAAACATGATGATAAAGACCACATTAATCTTCTTTCTCTCATTTTTACCGTATCTGGCCTTCGAAGCGCTGGCAATTGAAAAAGCAAAATATGAGGTTATTGAAAGTGATGAAAATTTTGAGCTAAGACAGTACGCACCTCAAATTGTTGCCGAGACTTTTGTAGCGGGAAATTTCAAAGAAGTTGGCAATGTGGGTTTTCGCCGGTTATATGATTATATCAATGGGAACAACGTCAAAAATAGAAACATTGCCATGACAGCCCCCGTAACCCAAGAAGCCAAGTCTGAAAAAATAGCGATGACCGCCCCTGTCACACAGGAAAGCGTGCAGGGCCAATGGCGGATAACCTTTTTAATGCCAGCAGAATACACTTTGGAAACGCTTCCTAAACCGCTGGACCCCCTTGTTCAACTAAGAGAAGAGCCCGGCTATCTGATGGCCGCCATCCGTTATTCGGGCACCTGGAGTCAGAAACGCTATGAAAAAAACCTGGCCCTGCTTCAGGAAGCGATTGAAAAACGCGGGCTTAAGCCGGATGGCCAGCCGATTTGGGCGCGCTATGATCCGCCTTTTATGCCCTGGTTTCTGCGCCGCAATGAGGTTTTGATTCGTGTGCAGAACTAGCGCTCAGTCTGAAGCCAACAGCAGATGACCAAAAAGCGCTGTGGCGTCAGGACATATCAGGAGCCTTTTATCCCGCTAATCAATTTGTCTTTGATATTCTGAAACCAGCCTTTTTCCGATTCGCGGATAATACAAGCATCTTTGAGCAATTGAATAAATTCCGGTCGCGTATCCTTGTAGGAAAGGATGCGCTTCATCGAAAGGATGTTGTCGAGGCTTGGCGGTGCCAGACCAAAATCGTCGGTGCGGTTGATTGATTCCATCGTAATCGAGAGGGCATAAATCACCATCTTCTCCGCCATTTCCTTGGGCGTCAGATCGGCTTGATCCGCATACTGATAGCGCAATATCTCATAAACACAGGCAGCCAGTACCGGATCACCTACCTCGGTTGCATCGGTACAGGCATGCAAATTGAAATTACTGTCCAAAAAATCATCGGCCATTTCCTGTAGCCGCTGAATCCATTTATCGTTCAAATTCTGTGGCAGAACGGCTACTGGTCCGAACGCCAGGACCTCGTTATAAAATTCTGATAGCATTTTACGCCCCCTTCCAGTGGATTCCCTTCGGCGCATTTCTTCTCTTCTACCTCTTATGAATCAAGCTGAAATTATTTTCAAGTCTCTTCTTGACATCCTTTGGTGGGATCAACATAGTAGAGTTTCTACCATTACCATTTCATGAGGAGACACCATGAGCGATCTAAAAGCCAAAATCCTCGAGAAGATGAAAACGCACACCCTGGCATCGTTTGCGACTGTCACCGATGAACGTAAACCCTGGACGCGCTATGTGGTTATCAGCGCCGATGATCAGATGAATATTTGGTTTGCGACATTTAAAGGCTCACGCAAAGTGATCCAGATTACCGATAATCCGGAAGTCCATCTAACATTGGGTGTTGATCATTTGCAAAATGCAATCTCCTGGCTCCAGGTCGAAGGGCGCGCTGAAATACTCGAGGATGATGAGACCAAAAGAAGCGTCTGGTACGATATGCTCGAGCCCATTTTTACCGGACCCGACGATCCCAATTATGTGGTTTGCAAAGTTGCACCTTACCGGATTGAATATTACACAATGAATAAGAAAGATCCCGACATCTGGGAAGCCTGATCAGACAACTGAATTACCGTATCTTTTAACATCCGGTTTGAACGCTCACCTCAGATTCTACCTCCATGGCGGCCTTGGTTTGCGGGAACAATGCGGAACACACCCGCCATTGTACGCCGCCTCTTACTTCTCTGTCGACAGTCGGTATCATACAGATTGTTCTGTCCGTTTGATCTCCCCGGCCGTATTTGATATTAGAACTTAACGTATCGATAGGGTTCTTGTCTGATCCGCAATTGTCGCCTAAAGGGGGGAAAATGAAAGACGAAAAGCACATTCTGACCATGCTGGTTGACAATGAGCCCGGCGTGACGGCACGGGTGGCGGGGCTTTTCGCCAGCCGAGGTTACAATATCGAAACCATTTGCGGCGCGCCAACAGCCAACCCGAAAATGTCCCGCATCACCATTTCGACGCAGACAAACCCGGAGATGCTCGAACAAATTATGAAGCAGGTGCGCAGGCTCGTCAACGTGATTAAACTGCGGGATATGACCGGCGAGGATGCCGTCAAGCGAGAAATGGCATTGATTTGTGTAAAGGCCAAAGCCAAAAACCGCAGCGAAATTTTAAGAATCATTGAAACCTTCAGGGGCCGGATTGTTGATACCGGTGCAACCCACTTCATTATCGAAGTCACCGGACGGCGGCAAAAAATAGATGCCCTCATTCGGCTGCTGGAGCCAATGGGTGTCAAAAAATTAGCCCGGTCGGGGGTGTTGGCGTTATACCGCGAACCCCACTAATACCTTTTGCCCATTAGTTTCCTTACTCTGATCAATATCCTTACCATAGGAGAGACCACCCATGAAGGCATCTGTGTTTATCCTCTTGTTAATCAGCACCGTCATTTTTACGGCCGCCAATGCACATGCAGATTGCGACTGTCGGCAGCCGGCCTACAAAGATCAAATGGACTATGTCACCCGCTATTTGGCATGTCTCGACGACTGCTTAAACACCCAAATGCAGCAAATCAGCCGGGAAATTGAGACTGCCGACCAACGCATATCTGCTCTAGAGACGGAAATCGATCAACTCATTCGTAAAATCAAAAAATTGGAAAATGAACGCAAGGCCAGCGCAAAAGAAAAGTGAAGCCGCCTGCAACAAGCAACATGTTATAAGGCGTCGATGATGTAAAGCCCAAGCGATGCTGTTTACGGTTCCCTTGATTTGTGGGGTCGTGACCTTATGTTATAAGGGCGATCAACTTTATTCATGTGATTAAAAATGTCATAAAAGGCGACCCAACACGATGGTAAAACTGATCAATATCAGCATAATCATACTGGCCTTAGCCTTGTTGACCACTATCACACCGTACGCAAAGGCTGTTGATTACTGGTCGTTGGCAGACCAATCCACGTATCGATGCCCTGGAGGCGTAGTGGCTGTTGGCGATTCAGACCGATCTGTGCGGGAAACATGCGGCGATCCTCTGGAAGTGACCAGCCGGGATGACAAAGGGCCTATCTGGGTATATCATTTCGGTCAGGATCGCTTTATGTACTACTTTGAATTTGTCTTTGGCAAACTGGAGCGCATCTTAAGTACGCCCTGCAATCGTGACAATTACGACTGTTATGACTTGAATTGATCAGCGCAGCATCCAAGCGCTGGTTACATCCGATCCGTCACTCCCGATGCGGCTTACCTTTTTCTGATCTGCAAAATCCTTAACTACTATATATTGATGAGAAAAATGTTAATTCATACCATATAATGTGTTTTAATGTTGACAGAAGAGGGCCAGCAGTGTATGGGAATCCCAGAGTTTCACCAGAGGCGTGGGATAGTTGCCTCTATCAAAGGGGGATGGGCGCTGCCCCAGGCAGAGGCAAAGACACTTCACATTCTTATAATGCCATGAGAGGAGAGAGACGATGATTGTTAGTTTTGTGAACCAGAAGGGGGGCGTCGGCAAAACCACTTCTGCAATCAACTTTGCTGCCAGCCTGAAAAGAAAAAATTTCAAGCTGCTGTTTATTGACGCAGATCCGCAAGGCAGTGCCACCCAATGGCACGCCGTTGAAAACAACACCGCTTTTGAAGTGCTGCATCATCCGGAGCCGATCACCAGAGAAGAAATCGAAGCACTCACCCAGGAGTATGATTACCTGGTCATCGATGCGCCGCCGGCCAGCGGCCACATCACCAGGTCCATTTTAGAAGTTGCACAACTTTCCATTATTCCGTTAAGCCCCAGTTCGCTGGATATCTGGTCCTGCAAGGGGACCTTGGAAATGATTGACAGTGCCAAGGAAGAAAATCCAGATCTGAATGTCAAGCTTCTGATCAATCGAAAAATCCCGGGAACACGGGTGGGGCGTCAAGCACGACAGTCACTGGGGGTTTTTGATATGGATATCCTGGATACAGAGTTGTGCCAGCGAGTTGCCTATATCGATGCCATGACCTCCGGTGTATCAGTTATGCAGTATGCGCCCGGCAGCAAAGCGGCCAATGAAATTGAAAACCTCTGTGAAGAATTGACACTTTTGGAGGCTAACCAGCCGCCTCAAGCTGAAGAGCCAGAGCATCAGACAGCTCCTCATAATGCTTATGGTAACAAGCCGTTCTGGAGTGACGGGTATAGCTGACCCTGACAACGCTTCTGTAAACCAATCAACGCAGTGCTCATCAAATCCACAAGGAGCAACGGATCTGAGGGTTGATGCTTAAGCTTGTCAACCGCTAAACCGGACAAAGCCATTGGCCGGAGTGGGACCTGTCGAAGAAAGCCCCAATCAAGGGCTTGCCGACCTCCGGAGGATATGGTTGCCCAAAAACCGGATGTCATGGGTTCTCAATGTTAAGGAGCATTAGCATGGCCAAAATTAAGAAACGAAGGCTCAGGTGGACAGCATCCGATTCCGCCCAGGTTGTTGGATATAAACTTTACTGGTCAGAAAACAGTGAAGTCAATTACGATTCCAAGTGCGCCGCCCTGGGAAATATTACCGAAATCGTCCTGCCTGATGATGTGGATTCCTTTAAACCCGAAGGCGGGCCGATTGTTTTTGGTATTACCGCCCTGGATGAACTGGGAAATGAATCCGATATGACAACGCTGGTAGCCCCCTATCAGTTTAACGTGCCAAAGGCCCCGGATGATTTGTATCTGCAAAAGTTGGATGATTTCGGTATCACATCCGCCGGCGATGACGACGTGGATTATTATCTGACAAGCCTGCAGGATGATGAGTCTGTGAAAGTTGAACCGATCCGGCTGTCCGAAGCGATTGAATCCATCCGTCAAGGCAATATTGGGCCATCTGAAGCCGGATTTGAAACCGCTGAAAAGCAGAAGCAAGCCGGCGGAAAAGGTTAAATCTCAGTTAACGTTTCGCGGTGGTTTGGGGATTTGGTAGATGCCGTCCAGGTGCTGCAGCATTCGGTCATAACGGCGTTCAAGAGCTGTTAGAGCAGCTTCGTATTCCTGTTTGCTTATTTTCCCGGCTTTGCGGCGGACATCCAGTATACCGCGCTCATCATCGTACCACCTGTCCGGATCAAAATTATACGTCATCTAATCATCTTTTTCCCGGGCAATTGTGATACGCGCATCTTTCGGCAGCGCCTTGCCGGATGCCACTTCGATTGCTTTGATAATACCCGATGGTACCGGACAGGCGGTATGCTTGCAGTGCTTTGCCGCCATCCGCAGCGTTTTGGGCCCATCACCATCAAACGACATCTCTTCCTCTGGATTGACCACCTTTAATTCTCCGGCCAATGCCTTGATACTTTCACATCTGGTGTTTATATCCAGATTCACCATACCCGATGAAACTTGCGAAGTGGCGCGGATCTCTGTGATCATGCCGCAGATGCCCGACATAACGTTTACGATGCCTCTCATCATCATTCCTCAAATCTTCATTATGGATGCATTTAAAAATAAAAGAGAAATTATCCGCTTAGACCTGAATTAAAAATTCTTATCTATTTTCATGCAAAACTCAAAAATGGTTTTGATTTTTGCACGGGTTGCAGGCATTCATATGCAAGGCACTTCAGTGCGAAGTAATAGTGATCTATGCTTCGCACTGAATAACGCATCAGATGAAAGTCTGCGACGCGCCCAACGGGTGAAAATAGATAAGAAATAAAAAAGGAATTATCCGCTTAGACCTGAATTAAAAATTCTTATCTATTTTCATGCAAAACTCAAAAATGGTACGCTGCCCTTAGTGTAAATGTCATATGGTTGAAATCCGATACATCGCCGGTTCCCCACACGTGCTTGCCGTCAAGACCGACACTCAGTTGGTGCGCCACAAAAACATCTACCCCAAGGCCGACATTGTATGCCCAATCGGATTCGTCTGAATTAAAATTGCTGGCATCGACTTCAACATCCATCCATCCGCCCCCGAGCCTCACATATGGGAATATCCGGTCTTGCCACAGGGATGGAGAGAAGACGCGCACATCCAGCATCGCCGTCCAAATGCTAACATCAAGATTCCTGTTATTCGCCGCCTCTCCGTCAAAATCATCATACCAGTTGTAGTTGGCCTCAATGCCGACATGTTTGAGCCACCAATAGCCGGCAAAAAGGTTAAACCCCCATGAATTATCAATACTGGAGTTGCCGGGAAGCCCCTTCAAATCGCCGTCATCAAAATATTCGCGAACATAGCTTGCACCGGCGCCCGCATAAAACCGGCCGTGCTTTTCCTCTGCTGCTGAATTGAATGTGATCGTTAAAATACCGACTAACACGCTGAAAAATATGAGGGTCTTGCGCATCGCATCCTCCTGTTGGGTACTCGAGAATAAGTCCTAACAGACAATAACGCGATCCGTCAAGAATATAGAAAGGGCATCAAATGCAAATACTGCCACTGTCCCCTGGTGCAGAAACCGTCTGCAATCAGGGTATCTGCACCAGAGTGAAAATTGAAGCTAATCCTTCTGTTTGTTATTCTCCTATCTCGATATCTTCAATATCAGGCAATTCTATTTCTCGGGCTGCTGAAATTAAACAGGCAATCGCGGCCGCTAAGCAACATATTGCGGCAATAATGACGGCAATGAGAAATATCTTAGTAATGGTAATCCCCCCTTCAAACAAACTTGACTACAGTGCACAACAACAGAACGATGCATCGAAGCGTATTTCCCGCCCTCTTAAGGCGTTATGGAATCATCACTTTCATCCTGTATGACCGCATCTGATCAGGCCGACAGTAAAGTCTCGGCTTCTGCCCTTGCTTTGAGCAAACGATTCGTGGGGTTGATCCGTTTTAGCCCCTTGGTTTTCAAAATGGATAAGCCGACTTTATAATGGCCTTTAAATGGCTCATGCTGCTGTCGGGTAATGTCCTGTATTTGGGCGCTAACATATTTGACGAGTCTGGTTTTTTCAGCGGTCCAATATTTCATATCCAAAACAGTGCCGACATTCAGGATGTTTAACACAGCGGAATTTGCACTGATAAAAAAGCTGCCTCGATGATCATCGATTTCCTGCAACTTGAATTGGTATCCCAAATCATTGCGGCTGATCTTTATTTCAGCTCTCAGATGACCGTCAGCCTTTCGCAGGTGCCGATATTTATTTTCAAACCGATTGCTGCTAATTAGGTGTTGGGCCATGGTGCTCCTTTCTAGTGTTACGCTTAATTGTCAATCTTTTGTTAGGACTTGATTAACTTATGATCAGTCCGGATGACGCAAAGATTCACTCCCGAGTAACGTTTTTTCGTACAACTGCTTTTTGATCTATTTCCCGTCGGCGGTCAAAACCGCTTCGCCGATCCGTTCCTTTTCTGCGGTCGCGACCGTTTCTTCTTTCGACTGGCGCTTCTTCTAATTGCGTTTTTGGCTGCTCGTGTTCTAGCGCTGTTGTCTTTTTGTCGGCTTTACGCACAAACATTGCTCCGGTACAAATCATTGTAACGACGATTTATAATAAATACAGTTGATTGCGGGTTTTGAGAACCCGGCACTGAAATCTTACAAAAAAACTGCTAGTGGGCAGGCATTGGGGCGGATATGTGGCTTGTTTGAACAATTCCTCAGGAGGCGAAAACGGATCCAACTTGGAAACGTCAACGCGCTCAGGGCTTTGTTTTAATCAGGGCTGCAATATCCATGCAAAAATAGACGATTATTTGGAAATAAAAAAATTTAAAATAATTTAAAGTATTTATATAGACTCTTGAGGCCGGCGATATAAAGTGTGTGAAAAAAAATGGTCAAACGTTAGGTAAGCGCTTACCCATTGCTGAGCGCTGGCCTGAAAAACCTGTATATACAAGTGGTTTGATGGCCGCTGGCATAAACTCAATTGAATAAAGTGCTTGATTTTGATGGGAAAAAGAATTTATAATTTATACATAGATCATAGTCTGTCTTGATTGACGGCTGGTTTCATTCTGCAGGAAAGATCCATTCGACCGGGTGGCATCCTGAAGTATGGGACTACGGTAATTACTGAAACAAAGGGGGTGTCACAGTGGCAAATGGTGTTGTAAAATGGTTTAATGACCGCAAAGGTTATGGCTTCATCGAGCAGGAAGATGGTCCGGATGTATTTGTCCATCACACCGGAATCGATGCAGCAGGATTCAGGTCTCTCAACGAAGGTGACCAGGTTACTTTTGAAATAGAGGAGGGACCCAAGGGTGCACATGCTGTCAATGTTAAAGTAGTTTAGCCAAGCACTTTTATCTGAAAAAGGCAAGCCTTCATTCTGGAAGGCTTGCCTTTTTTTTCTGGTTTGACACTTCCGCATCTTTATCCTATATTCCTGCCCGACATTTTTCTTCTTCATTGACGCGCTACCTTAAAAAGGAGCAATCCCATGATACAGGATACCGCTGCCGACCGAATTTATCTGGAAGATGTTGGTGAAATCGTCATGTCGCGTGCAGGCAAGGACATCTGGCTGGTAAAGTCCATTACGCAACACGAGGCCTTCCGTGATCGATGCCTGCCGGAGCGAATTTACGTGGTTGATTTCCCAGGCCGGGGAGCCGGGGAGGAGTTTCTGCTCAACCGTCAGGCCTGCGGGCCGGAAAAATTTTTGATGATCAAAGAGGTGGGTCACGATATGATTCGCCTGTTTGAAAGAATGTTCGATGGCAAGGTGGCCCAGTATGTGATCCTGTGGGGCGGTCGCCCGCTTGATCTTCTGGATGCCAATCCGCCGTTGCAGCGGTCTGGTCTTCTGGACACCACTTATATTAAGCTCACCCGGGTAGAAGACAATGATGGTTTTCGCGGCTGGAACATCGTGGAAAGTTCCTTTGTGGGTGAATGGTGGCCGGATGACACCTGGATTATTATGGAAGAATGTATCGCATCGGGTCAGACATTGACTTATTTTGTTGACGAGGCGTTAAAGAACCACCGCCCCAAAAAGATTTTTCTTTTTCCGGTTTGTGCCAGCCTTGAAGGCCTGGAGGGGATCTGTAAAATTTGCCGTGATCACGGCGTTGAATTAATCCCGGTTTTCAACGGTGCCCTTATCGAGGTGGCCGCCGTGGGGGTAACCTTGCCCTATACCGACCTGGGACTCCAACCGCGCACCATCACCACGCAGCATTTTTACCATGATTTGAAAGACCGCTACCAGGGGACACCGCTATGCTGGGTGGGGGATATCGGCGATTCGATCTACAAGCCCGAAGAACACTTGATTGAAACCCTCAGTGACATGCTGGCGGTGGGGATGGATTTTGAACGTGAAGATTTTTCTCTCTGGAGCCCGATCGTGCGTTCGGCGCAGTTCCTGGAGCGACTGGAAAACGAACATTCGGATATTTTCAAACAGGTGCGCCCTTACCTCAAACCCTAATCAAGCGCTAAGCGCTTGATTAGGAGTTATTTGTTATCTGTTATTTGTTAATTGATTATTTGTTTTTGCTGTTTCGATCTAATAAAAATACTTCGGCATTCGCTTTTCTCAACTAGTAACGAATAACCAATAACCATTGATTACCCCCCTTTTTCCTCGCGGCGATAGGGCTTTAACAGGCCTGCCGGTACCGCAGCCCGTCTGGACACGCCGATCAGCGCAATGATCGTTAGCAAATAAGGAATCATCAAAAACAGGTGGAAAGAAAGAACAACCCCAACGCTCTGGAGCCTGAGCTGCAGGCCGTCTAAAAAGCCGAAAATGAGGGCGCCGATGGTGGCTTTGAGGGGGTTCCAGTTGCCAAAAATAACCATAGCAATCGCCACCCAGCCGCGACCGCCGATGACATCGATCAGAAACATGTTCTGATGTGCAAGCGTTAAAAATGCCCCGCCGATGCCCATCAGGGCACCGCCGGCAACCAGACACAGGGTACGGGTTAGCGTTACGTTGACCCCCACGGTGTCGGCCACCACCGGATTTTCACCAACTGTTCTGATTTTCAACCCGATGGTCGTTTTATACAGCAGGATCGACAGGGCCGGGACCAGCAGCCAGGCGATGTATGTCAATGTATACTGGGTGAAAAGACCCGGACCAATCACGGGAATCTTTGAAAGCACCGGCAGGGCCACCTGTTTAAACGGTTCAACTACCGGCGGCACAGTGGGGGATCCAATATACAGCCGATAAATGAACATGGCCAGGCCGGTTGCAAACAGGGTGATCCCCAATCCGGAAACATGCTGGCTTAATCCCAGGTTTACCGAAAGCAAGGCCATCAGAAATCCCAAAAGCATGCCGACACAGGCCGCAGCAAACACGCCGAACCATATGGACCCCGTTGTATACGTAAACAAAAATCCGGTCATGGCACCCATTAGCATGATGCCTTCGATTCCCAGATTCAGGACACCGGCCCGTTCGGTTAAGATCTCACCCAGAGCCGCGAAAATGATCGGGGTGGCCATGCGCATGGTTGCCCCTATGAGGCCGGAGATAAAAGCAAGATCCAATAATTCAGCCATCATTTGCGCTGCACCTTTATTTTGTATTCCGTAAACAGCAAAAAAATGAGCATCACCATCAACGCCATGCCCTGAATGACCTCGGCAATATAGGTGGGGACGCCGGTCATGCGGCTCATGGTCTGGGCACCCACGATAATCACACTGAAAAAAAGCGATGAAAACAACACCCCCACCGGATGAAGGTTGCCCAGCATGGCGATCACAATACCCGAATACCCGTAGCCGGGGGAAATATGCATAATCAGCCGATACTGAAGTGCGCACAGCTCGCCCACACCTGCCAGACCCGCCAGTCCGCCTGATATCAGGGCAGTCCACAGGATGACTTTGGTGGTATTGATACCACCGAAATGCGCGGCGCGTATATTGGTGCCAACCGCTTTGGCCTGGTATCCGAAGGTGGTCTTTTTGTTGATAAACCAGATGATCAGCATTGCCACAAAGGAGATTATGATACCCATGTGAAAGCGCGAGCGCGGCATCAAAATGGGATAGCAGGCGGCCTCAATAATTGCCGATGATCGTGGCCAGCTGGAGCCGGGCTGTTGGAGGGGGCCAAAAAGCAGTGCACCCATAATGTGGATCATGACATAGTTTAACAACAGGGTGGAGACCACATCATCGACCTTGAGTTTTGTTTTCAGCAATGCCGGGATCGAGGCCCACAGGCCGCCGGCCAGAAATCCGGCGATGATGATAATCGGCAAAACCATTATCGTCGGGATGCCGCCCAGATTCACGCCTAAGACAGTGGCCATCAGGGCACCGGCCAGCAGTTGGCCTTCGGCGCCGATATTCCAGAATTTGGCGCGGAAAGCAAACGCCACTGCCAGACCGGTCAATAAAAGCGGGCTGGCTTTTACAAAAGTTTCTAACAGATTATAGCGGGTCCCCAGCGCGCCGTGAAAAAGGTAATAATAAGACTTCCACAGATGTCCACCAGCCAAAAGAATGGGGATGGCCGCCAGAATCAGCGTCACTACAATAGCTGCAATCGGGATAACGATTCTGGCCCAGCCCGGCAATGGCCTGCGTTTTATGATTCTGAATCGCATCACGCCATTACCCCGCTCATCCACAGACCAATCTGTTCGCGAGAAGCTGTTGCCCCGGGGGCTTCTCCCATTATTCTGCCTTCGTACAAAACGACTATGCGATCACTGAGCGCAAATATTTCATCCAGATCATCTGAAATTAAAAGGATGCCGGCTCCGCGCTCTCTTTCCTTTACAAGTTGCTGGTGGATGTACTCCATGGCGCCCACATCCAGGCCGCGTGTGGGCTGAGAAGCAACAATCAGCAATGGTTCTCCAGCCAGCTCACGGGCTAGCATGACCTTCTGCAGGTTGCCGCCGGACAGACTTTTGGTGATGGCATCGCGACTGGCCGTTTTGATGTTGTAGGCCTTGATCAGATTATCGCTGAAATGGTGAATTTTTTGGGATTTCATCAGCCCGTAGGTTTGAAATGCGGCTGAAGAATGGTTTTCCAATATCAAATTTTCTTCCACCGAAAGATCCATCAGCAATCCGGTATCGATGCGGTCTTCCGGTATCCTGCCCATCTGGGATTGAATTGATGCTGCCGGGCTGCCGAATTTAAGTGGGCGGTCCTTAATTTGAATGACACCGTCAACCGGGGACCGCATCCCGAAAAGCACTTCTGAAAGCTCGGTCTGGCCGTTTCCGGAAATTCCAGCCATCCCCAGAATCTCCTTCTGATGGATGGTTAAATTCAGATCGGCAATGGCTGCAAGTTTTTTATCATTTAAAACGTTGAGCTTTTTTATGTTTAGAACCGGATCACCGGGCGCCAATTTGGTTTTTTCGATGCTCTCTAAAAGCTCCCGGCCGACCATCAGATTGGCCAATTCACGGGCACTGGTTTCACTGGTTTTGCGTTCAGCCACCACCTCGCCGCCGCGCAAAACGACGATGCGATCAGAAATGTCCATTACCTCATTGAGCTTATGGGAGATGAAAACAACCGATCGGCCTTCTTTAACCAACGACTGCAAGGTATTAAAAAGATCTGCGGTTTCAGCCGGAGCGAGGACGGCAGTCGGCTCGTCCATGATCAGGATATCCACATCCCGATAAAGTGCTTTGAGAATTTCGACTTTCTGCTGCTCGCCCACCGACAGAGTCCAGACACGGGCATCCGGATCAATCTGAAGGCCAAAACGCTCTTGGAGCTCAAGCAGCGCTTGCCGGGCGGATGCTAGATCCAGAAACAACCCCTTGGGCGAGGGCGTGCCCACAATCACATTTTCGAGCACGGTTTGAGAGGGTACCAGGGCAAAGTGCTGATGAATCATTCCCACACCGCGGGAAATTGCATCTTTGGGAGCGGAAAGGTTGACCTTATCACCTTTGATGAAAATTTCACCCTCATCACAGTCGTAATAGCCGAATAAGATGTTCATCAGGGTGGTCTTACCTGCTCCATTTTCACCGAGCAGAGCGCAAATTTCCCCTGAGTACAGATCAAAAGAGACATCTTTATTGGCGGTCACATCCAAAAAACGTTTCGTAACCCCCGACATCCTTACGACCGGCTGGTCATTTCTACCCATCAAATTCCTCGGATCGGCAATCTTTTACAAGCAATGGTTAAATCAATAACAAGAATGTACTTTGTTGGGTTGGTCGGTTGAGCTCTGATATATACGCTCAGATACTGAACGAGATCGAGACATTTATCATAAAACTATGAAAGCTGGCTTTAAAATAGGTGATCACGCTCCCCGCATGAATGCGGGATTTCACATCTGATTTTTATTAAATTATGGCGTTCAACAAAGCGCGTCGAAAACCTCTGTTGAGTTTATTAAATTTTTAGCTCGAGTATTGAACGAGATCGAGATGTTCATTTACAAGGCTTCAGGGGCGTAGCTGTACTTGGGTACCGCACGCCCCTGATAACGCCGTAAATGGACATCTCGGCTCGCCCGCAGGGTGAAAATTATCACGAAATTAATAAATTCGAATTGTCTTCATCACACTTTCTTATAGTAGAGCTTTTCGTGATAATTTTCATTCAATATTTGAGCTAATCCGAAACGGGCTTCTGCTCATCTACCGGCACCCTGAATGTGCCGTTTAAAATTTTCTGCTCAAGATCCCGGACTTCTTTGACCACACCGGCGGGCAGGGTTTTTTCAAATGAATGAAACGGCGCTAGACTGGCACCGCCTTTGGCCATCATCGACCACTCGCCCAAATCCATGGACACCCAGGCCTTCTTTTGAACCATCTCGATGCAAAATTTGATGGTGGGGTACATATTCCACACCGGGCCGGTAATGACCACACTGGGCGCCAATGCATTTTGATCTGACATGTTGCCAAAAGCCAGCACGCCTTTTTCTTTGGCAGCTTCAAAGACACCGAATCGCTCAGCAAATATCAGGTCTGCACCGGCTTCGATTTGGGCAATAGCGGCTTCTTTGGCTTTGGGTGGATCAAACCAGCCACCGATATAAGAGATTTTGACTTTCACTTTGGGATTAACGCTCAGTGCACCGGCTTTAAAAGCATTGACCAGTCGATTGACTTCACCAATGGGAATGGCGGCCACGACACCGAGGGTATTGCTTTTGGTCAACCGGCCGGCAATAACACCGCACAGGTAGGAAGGCTCATGAATCCAATTATCAAATACGGAAAAATTCGGTGCAACCGGTCCGAATTCCGATCCAAAAGCAAAAGCGATGTTCGGATAATCTTTGGCAACTCTTCGGGCCGGTTCTTCACCTGCCAGAAACGCATCGCCAACGATCAGATCAAACCCTCTCTCCGCATACTCACGCAGCACTTTTTCAAAGTCGGCAGCGGCGATTTTTTCAGTAAACTCATACTCGATGTTGCCCATTTCCTTTTTGACTTGCAGGCAGGCCTGGTGAATGACGCCATCCCAGGGCTCCTCGATAGCGGTTTGAAAAATGGCCGCAATTTTAAATGTTTTGGCCTGGCTGGCGCTGAAGGCGAATAAAACCGCTAAGACCACCATCATTGCAATCCATAATCCTTTTTTCATGCACATCCTCCTTTCATGGCTTTGTTTTCAAGACATGTAATCTAATGGTTTTGGTTGAGTTTGCGTGGATTGGAATCTCTGGCTGCGAAGGGGAGCAGAATACAATGCTGCCAATGTTTTGTGCTGGAGAAACGACTGCGGGATGTTGGCCCCAATGCTTCAGATTCCTGCGATAGCGTGTCGCTTCCATAGTCGCACTGCTCCCGGCAATCATGATATTTAGGTAAGTGTTCAAGGTACCATAGAGGAGCAGTATCGGTTTGTCAATAGAGGGCTATGGTGCTGAATTTTATTTGAATTCGGCTGAAGTTCCGCTCCTGTGGCGCTGGGCGCGGCTTTGCGATAACGCCTTGGTTTGGATCCGGTGGACCAGCTGCGATATTGCCGTTTTCATACATCTTTCGCGATAAAAAAAATATTTAAACAATGGGCTTGATTTTTTTATAAAACTTGTTAGTGTTCTCTCATTCAAAATGGCGCGTTCGGGATTAACGGGCCGGTTTCATTCAGGGGAGAGTTCCATTTGTCAAAGTGGCACCCTGCAGTATGAAACTATGAAAAACTTTTAATTTAGGAGGGTGTTATTATGGCCAATGGAATTGTAAAATGGTTTAATAGCAGTAAAGGCTATGGCTTCATTGAGCAGGAAGACGGACCGGATGTATTCGTCCATTATTCGGGCATCAACTCGTCCGGGTTCAAATCTCTGAATGAAGGCGACCAGGTGACGTTTGATATCGAGGAAGGCCAAAAAGGGCCGGCGGCGGTAAATGTCACTGTAGTTTAATTGCATTTCCAAGTGAATTGAGGGCGTCTCGTCGAATGTCGGCGGGACGCCTTTTTCTATGCTTTGGTTGCGATTCGCCGGTTGCTATCTTAAACAAAGTCCGTCACACTGGGGTTGCGGCAATCAGGGAGTTCAGCTGCTTTTTGCACCGGCGATAAAGTTATATAACCAGCCAAAAATCAGTCCAACAATTGCAGCATCCACTAAAGCATAACCGCTGCCCACCAGTGCATCTCCTAAGGTGCCAGTGGCGCCAAATCCCGGATATATGGATGCCAGCACCATCAAAAACGCTTTGCCGTATCCTGGCCAGATGGCATTCGCCACACCAACAATTAATACTGCTCCGGCCCACACAACTGCCACTGATATTGTCAATGCTTTAAGATTGAGCTTCATTTTATGCCTCCCTTGAAATTCGTTCTCATTATTCTATGGGCATATCTGTTCATTTTGGCCACCGTACCGTTTTTCCGGAATTTGATGGCTTGTTTATCAATGCCATGACATGAGAGATTTCACCCTCTAATATAAGCGAGCGGCCTCCTGATGCAACATCGAGGTACCGGCAGCACTGCTGTCTGTTTTCGTGAATCTGTGAACCATCGAATTTCCAAGAAGGCATTTTCCTACTTGCAATACGCATACGGCCAATCTAAAATTAGACAGATACCTTCTCATAAATGAAAGGATGCAGTAATGAAAACGCCGCTTCACCTCGGGTTGGTCATCATCTTATCCATCATGGTTTTTGCGAGCACCGGCCTGGCCGAACAGATTAAGTTTGCCGATTGGGTCGGTATCGAAGAAACGGATCCGGCCACAAACACGCAAAGCAGACAAATCGGCACTTTTGCCGGAAATCGGACCAACGCCATCTGGCTGACGGTTCCGGTAGCCGGCGCCGACCAGATTCAGTTGACCTTAAATTCAGATAAGATGATCGTTTCTGATTATTTTTCGGTTCAAATTGACAAAATTGATAACCTCACCCTTCGCTCCGGTAAAAAGGGGTGTAATGGCAATTGCCTGATCGACCAGGCAGACCCGAGCGGTGAGCTCATTAAAAATATGAAAAGGGGTCTTCGCATTCGGTTTGAATACGACTCTGAGCCAGATGTTACTCAAAAGGCAGAATTTTCATTGCGGGGCTTTACGAGGGCTTATCAGTGGTTGCTCGCTGACTAGTTCTTCAGAGGACCCGTCTTTGCTTTGTCAAGCTTCCGGCTCCGCATTTTTATGCTTCACCGCGGCAAGCAGAAGTCAGAGGACAGAAAACAGGCGAGCAAACATTTTAAGTTTAGATACGATAACCGTCTCACAAATTTTTCAAAATAGCCAAATCGTGTTGGATCTTGGAGGTATCACGCGAATTGGCCTTTATCTTAAGTGGCGCAACAACTTTGCAAGGTTTATAGCGTGGCAGGAAGAAATATATAAGTTCCAATTGGAAGCTGGCTAAAGTCTCTTATTTCCTTGCCGTTCAGAAGTTTATTGGGCGGCAGGTAGTAGATTGTTTTTTGATCCTTGTATTTAAAGCCCGCTATGCTGAAGGCAGTTCGGTTCTTGTTTATTCTGAAAGGTCCTTTATATCCGATGATTAGTCTGGTTTTAGCCGGCAAATCATCCCAATCGTTTATTATTGATCCATGTTTTATTTGACCGGAAGGCAAAAAATAGATCGTCGTTTTATCATTATATAATTTTCCAGCAAGAGACCATGCTGTATTTCTATTCGATATAGTCTTTATGGGGCCGTCGTTTTTTATTATTGTAGAGCTGCTTTCATGGTTAAGCAGTACAACCGTTTTTGCGGGGATACGGTTCCACCCGACCGCATCTGCAATTTGATCGCCTGTGTATCGGCTTCCGTTTGGCAATTTGTATACCGTTGTAATACTGTCGTAATCTTCGCCAGCAATAGCCCAAGCGGTATTACGCTTAGAAATTACATTCGCCTCATCTAGCTGATGACCAATTTTGGGCTGACTGTAAAACACGTCAGAAAGTTGAGCATCAGCCATGAGCCTGCCAGCACGAACATCCGGATCATATGGCCAAGTCGAACCTAAACCAGCTTTGCTGCGAATAAAGTTTTTTGCGCAACGCTTGCGCCCGCGGTGAACATCTTTAAACCACCGGTTCGGCAAACCATAGGCTACCTGGCTGTGGGTCAGCACTGACCGGTCATTCAGATCATATACGTCTTGCAAAATCCTAATCAACATGCCTGCCGATCGATACTGTTTTTCAGAGATGGGAGCGTAATGATAGCCGACTAACTCAATTCCAATCGAAATTTGGCTGATGCCTCTCACACCATTCCACATGCTGCGACCGGCATGGTCGGCTACATATTTTTTATCCAGCATACGATAAGTGCGTCCGTTGCGTGCGATCACATAGTGAGCATGACCGCCGTAGGTGCGGCGCCCATTGCGCAAATGTTTCCCTTTGGAAACAACCCTAAGCGTTAGTTTAAGACCTAACTCTGAGGTGTGAACAATAATGTATTTTGTCTGTTTACGATGGACTTTTTTGTATTTGGGATTTAATCGCGAACGGAAATCGAATATGGAACGCTGAAAGTTATAGCGCTCGGTTTCGGTGAAGGCGGCTGATAAAGATGGCAAATTGACGATAAAGAAAACACAGATAAACACAATAAATACGAATTTATTATTGTACTGCCCTCTCCGATCCGTCATACACACACATCCACCCAAATCAGTAGCATCCAATGTTGTTAACCAAGCCCAGAATAAATAAAAACACAATCATACTCAAAGTTACCAAAAATTTCTCAGTATTTCAAATAACTATCAGGCAATTACAGCATCTTATTTGGATTTAATATTTCGATTCGAGCCCGGATCGCAGGACGTGGTTTTCATTTTGTCACCTCATTTTCCACATATGTATTGCATCCTACAAAAACATGCAATATATTTGCGTTGGTATAAATTATAATCCTAAACTGTTACGTCAATTTATTAATAATATTTCCGGTATATTACATACTAAAAAATATATATACGTAAAAATTGTGTTTTATTAGTATTTTGCATGGCGTCATCGTAACGGAACATTTTTTAGGAAAGGAGGAGGGGATGCGCTTTATGTTTAAGCAGATTTTTATAATTTTTAGTGTATTATTAATATTACCAGGCATCAGTGCCGCAGCGGACAAGCTCCCTGTATTTGTCAGCATCGTACCTCAAAAATACTTCGTGCAACAAATTGGCAAAGAATTAGTAGAGGTACAGGCCATGGTCCAGCCCGGGGCCAGCCCGGCCACCTATGAGCCCAAACCCCAACAGATGGCCGATCTTTCAAAGACAAAAATCTACTTTGCCATCGGCGTCCCGTTTGAAAACGCCTGGCTGAGTAAAATCGCTGCTGCCAATCCCAACATGCGGGTGATCCATACGGACCATGGTATCGAAAAACTTGCCATGGCGGCTCACCACCATC
>JASJAN010000058.1 GCA_030066985.1 Desulfobacterales bacterium | reverse complement strand
TCCTTTTAATCATCATTTTCCGGCTTGCCGGACAGCAGCATATAGATGAAAAATGCTAAACCGAAACCAATCAAGCCAAAGCCAATAAATACCATATTATCCAAACCATGACCTCCACAATGATCTCAGACGGGTGCCCTTGCAGGCACCACAGGTCATCCACCACAGACCACCCGATCCACCCATCGTCCACAATCCCCGGCTATCGAAGCAGTTTTCCCGGTTATCAATGGACAGCGCTTAATGCGCCACGGATTCATTGGGCATTTCCAGCGAATCCTGGGATCTGTATTTTTTCAGCAAATCCTGAATTGCCTCTTCAAGGATATCATTCTGGCGCTTGTCCAGCCTGGCGGCCAGCACCTTGATTTCCCTGATGAGCTTGGTATCCAGGGTGGTGTTATACATTTTTCTTGTACCCATAACATTTATCCTCTTATAGAAATATCGGTAACTATAATGGGAACTTTAATAAAAAAATGGGCAACGTCATAAAAATGTTGCCCATATTAGAAAAAGTACTATTAAAATCTTACGCGAGCCCTATTAAAATCCCTTTGAGAGCAGTGAGGCGACATCCAACTGGCGAGTCGGAGGCTTACATATACAAGACACTTAAGGGCGAGGCTATAGTAAACTATGCCTTGCCCTTAATAACGCAGTAGATGAAAGTCTCCGGCCGTCAGCCCGGATTGGCCGCTGCCGGGGATGTCACTTTTGCAAACTCGGATTTGAAATACTTTTTAAATGCCATAATGGCGTACTGGGGTGCGCGGATTCCGATGTATTTTTGATGGGCCACCAGCACCGACAAAATAATCTTGGCGTCACTGTTTTTGTCCTGTGCGTATCCGACAAACCATTCATATTTGATGTCGTCGGTTTTGTTGTTAATCGTGCCTGTTTTGCCGCCGATTTCCAGCCGGGAGATGATTTTATCGCGGTGATATTTGCGAAATGTGCCGCGTACCGTGCCCGATCGAATGGTGGTTTTCATCAGCTCGCGCATGGCGGCCGATGTGTGCGGGGCAAAAGCCTGGGTGACCACAGCAGGCCGGCTTTGGTACAGTTGCGCGCCCTTTTCATCGCTGATGTGATCCACAATGGTGGGCTCAATTAGTTTTCCGCTGTTAAAAACCGTGGCCGATATCAACGCACCGTGAACCGGTGACATCAGGGTCTGGCGGTTAAACCCACAGGCAATCTCCGCCCATTGATAGGGCTCATCGGTAATGACCGTCTGACTGGGTGCCAGATAAACTTCAAAATTAATCTCGCGGTTGAATCCAAAAGACGCGGCATAGGTTTCCAGTTGTGTTTTTCCCAGGTACAGAGTCCCCAGTTTGCCAAAAACCGGATTTACCGATTTGGCAAAAGCCTCTTTTAGGGTAACGGTGTTGGTATATTTGTTTCTTTTTTCCTTGAGTTGCGACTTGTAGAGGGTGTATTTGCGGCCGTTATAGCGCAGTTTGGAATTCAGCCCTAAATTCCCTTTTTCAAGGGCGGCAGCCGCAGTTACGATTTTAAATATGCTGGCGGCCGGAAAAGAGCTGTTCAGACAGGGATTGTTTGACGGATCGGCCTTGTTAAATCCCACTAACGATAAAATCCGGCCATTATCGGGATCCATGACAACGATTCCGATGTGGCTGGAGTTTTTACGATCCAGCTTCTTGGTCAGGTAGCTTTGCAGCGCAAGATCAATGCTGGTTTGCACCCGCAGGCGTTGGTCGTTATTTTCAATTTCAAAAACATTGTCCTGCAAATCTGCAAAACGGCGGCTGTCGATTATCTGATGAATCTGGTCTTTGTCAAAAGACGGCGGCGCAGCCGCTTTGGGGGACTTTACTGGCTGTTTGACATTTTTCGGGGGCGGCGTCGTTTCAGTTTCGTCGAAAAGAGAGCCAAAAGACCCTGTGATGGCAACATAGACGGCCAGACAGCCCACCACAAACGGCATGATATATTTAACATACCGGCGCACATTTTTTTTGCGCTGCTCGCTTCTTTGTGCCCTTTGCAGCCGGTCCTGATAGTCTCGCCAACTCGCCTTTTTAATCTTAGTAATTTTAGGGACGCCCATGAAATTATTACTTTCCACCCGAATCTCGAATGCAAAATTCAGGTACTAGCCTTCGATCAGTTTCAGGTTATGTTCAGAGGCAATCGTTTCGCCGCGCTTGGCGGATTTGCTCACCGACGACTGTGAACAGCCCAGTTTTTCGGCCACGGCCGTGCCGTTCATCCCCAGCTCCCGCACGGCCCAATAACAAAGCACGCTGCGGGCTTTAACGATGGGCGGGTGTTTGCCGGCAGCCAGGACCTGGTCTGATTCTATACCAAAAACGGCTGCAACCCGCTCGACGACCTTTTCAAAATCAAAGCCCTTGGCAGCCAGTTGATATTTTTGCGCCAGCTGCTCCTGCGCTGCCTCCAAAACGGCATAGACAAAATCATTATCTCCCAGGATGCGTTCATCGCCTTTGAGACGCGCATTTGCCCGTCGCAGACCTTTGACGGCGGTCCATCCACCGGCGCTGCGGATCAGCCCGCCACCGATCAGATCCGGCCGGCGTCCGTGTTCGATCCCCTTTTGCACATAAGCCCGGTATTTTTTGCGCGCGACTGAATGGTTTTGACCGAATAAAGCCAGGATCGAGTCGGTATCCTGAAACGCATGCTGTTTATGGCCCAAAAGAATGGTGTGTCCGCCGTAAGCAAACTTGTCCAGCGCTTTATAATTGGGAACAACTCCGGCCCGCAGCGGATTGAGGTGAATATAGCGCACCAGCTCCAGCAAGTATGGTTCCTGCTGGCAAAGGATGGATTTGTAACGATTTTGAAACAGCTGCCCGTGGCGGCGATGGCGCCGATTAAAGGATACCGCATACCCGGTCAGCAAGCGCCGCATCACCGTTGAGATGGGGACATTGCCGCTGCACAGCAGCAAATGAAAATGATTGGGGATCAAAGCCCAGGCGTAGCAACGCGCCGTGCTTTCAGGCAGGACCGTGGTCAACCGGGCCACAAAATTGTCGCGATCGTGGTCATCAATAAAGATGCTTTTGCGTTCGATGCCTCTGACAATGATGTGCTGCAGCGCACCCGGGGCGTCTATGCGCGCTTGGCGTGGCATATACTAATCGTACCACGATATATGATGAAAGAAAAGTTATAATTTCATGGACGTCCCTTAAATAATAAATTTCCCAGAAAACGATTGATGGTCAAATTTATTCCCATTGCAGGATCAAGCGATTATCGGATTCGATTTTCACCCGTGTGTCGAACGATTGCCCTACCCGGTTTAAGGTCTCGCTCAGCCAACGGGTGTCGGCTTGCGAGGCCCGACGAAGTTGAAACTGCTTGATCTGCATCGGTATCATTTGAAGATCCAAAAGATGACCGTTAGACGCATCTAAGGTGGCAAAGTACATCATGGTTAGATCCGCCCTGAATTCCTCATAGCCGCCAATGCCCTCATAATCGTTTAAAAAATCCCCGCAGCCGTAAAGAATAAGCTTCTTGTTATAGACTTCAATCGCTTTGACATGATGCGACGAATGCCCGTGGACGATGTCCACCCCGCCTAAATCAATCAGGCGCTGGGCAAATCTTCTTTGTCGACGGGATATATCATGACCCCAGTTACCGCCCCAATGGATGGAAACGATCACGATGTCACCGCTGCGCTGGTGGACTTGCACCATTTTTTGAATGTGGCGTACGGATTCAGCGCTCAAATCCGGCAGCAGGTTGACGCCCGCCCGGCTGGAAGTAGCGGCCCAACTAGCGGGTATCCCGCTGTCGGGCAGGCCAACTGAAAAGACCTTTACCCTTTGCCGGTCGTTGATGCGGATCTCCGCCGGTGCAGCGGCAGAAATCGCATTTGGTCCGGCACCGGTGGTCTTGATGTGCGCCTTTTTCAGCGCTGCCAAAGTATCCAAAAGGCCGGCAAATCCCCAGTCTAAAACATGGTTGTTGGCCAGGGCACAAACATCGATGCCGGCGGCGCTTAAAGTGGCCGTATTTTGCGGGCTCATGCGGTAGTGGATGCCCTTGCCCTGCCAGTAATCATCACTGGTGGTAATGCTGGTTTCAAGGTTGATCATCCTTACGTGGGGCGCCGCATGCTCAAGCTCCGCCAGCGCATCTCCCCAGATGTAGGCAAAGCTGACCGGCTGCCGGATAGGGCCGTTTGTCCGTTCAGCCAGCTTGACATAACCCCTGGCGTTTTTCATATAGGACTCATGGATCAGCGGATCGACCGGGTGCGGTAACACCTGATCGATTCCCCTGCCGGTCATCACATCCCCGCACATAAATATTTTAATATTGGGCGTCATTTTCTTTTCGTCGGCCATGGAGGGACCGCTGGCGCAAAGCAAACTTGCGGCCAAAATATAACCAAGCACTTTGATGAGCATATCCATTAATAATACCGCATAACAAAATCGCAATCCGTTTTATCGCAGCGGCTGATCGATAAAAAATACATATTTGTCATTACCGTATATTTATATACAAATTTGTAATTATATAAATAATATTATACAATTATGTTATAAATAAAATGCAGCTTCTCTTATTCTTTATGAAAATAAAATATATATTTTCAGTACTTTAGAATTTAAATACCCTTTTATGAATAGTGGCATAAAGGTTGCTCACCTATAAGCCCAATATGAAATTTTCTGTAAATCCAGAACCCAAACCTGTCAAAGGAGGCATTTGCATGAAAGAGATCAAGGCCATTATCAAACCCTTCAAGCTTGAAAGCGTGAAGGACGCCCTGAACGGCATCGGCGTTAATGGGATGACAGTCAGCGAAGTCAAAGGCTTCGGGCGCCAGCGCGGTCACAGTGAGGTTTTTCGCGGCGCTGAGTATCAGGTGGACTTTGTGCCCAAGATCCAGATTGATGTGGTTGTCGATGATAATCTGTGCGCCAAAGTCATCGATATCATCAAAGACAAGGCCAAAACCGGCAAAATCGGCGATGGCAAAATCTTTATCCGCTCGCTGGAGGAAGCCATTCGAATCCGCACCGGTGAGACCGGTTTGAACGCAGTTTAAATGAAAACATTTTCTAATTGAAGGAGGAGTCAGATCGTGATGAAAAAATTATACCTTACATTTTTGTTTGTCGTCATTTCAATAAGCCGTGTATGGTCCGGAGACGAAGCGCCCACCGTTGAATCCAACAAAAACCTGATCGACCTGGTGCAAACCCATGCCGATTATGTCTGGACATTGGTGGCCGCGGCCCTCGTGTTTTTCATGCAGGCTGGTTTTGCCATGGTGGAAGCCGGTTTTACCCGCGCTAAAAATGCCGTCAACATCCTGATGAAAAACCTGATGGATTTTTCGATGGGCTCGCTGGCGTTCTGGGCTGTCGGCTTTGGCCTCATGTTTGGTGCCTCTTCGACCGGCTGGTTTGGAACCTCGGGCTTTTTTCTGTCCGATTTTGAGGTCGGCGGCGATCCGTGGGTGCTGGCGTTTTGGATGTTTCAGGCCGTATTTTGCGCCACTGCCGCCACCATCGTTTCCGGTTCCATGGCCGAAAGAACCAAATTTTCCGTTTACCTGATTTACAGCGTCGTGCTCAGCGCCCTGATCTATCCGGTTTTCGGCAGCTGGGCCTGGGGCAGCCTTTTCAACGGCAGCGGCTGGCTCGAAAACCTCGGGTTTATTGATTTTGCCGGATCGACCGTGGTGCACTCGGTGGGCGGCTGGGCAGCCCTGGCCGGCACCCTGGTGCTCGGTCCCCGCCTGGGAAAATATACCAAAGACGGCCGCACCAAACCAATTCTGGGCCATAACTTGCCGTTGGCGGCGCTGGGTGTTTTCATCCTATGGCTGGGTTGGTTCGGGTTCAATCCCGGGTCAACCACCGCGGCCAACAAAGATATTGCGCTCATATTCGTCAATACCAACCTGGCTGCAGCAGCCGGTGCTGTCCTGGCCATGGTGATGTCCTGGATCCGGTTCGGCAAACCGGAAGTCGGCATGAGTTTAAACGGTGCCCTGGCCGGTCTGGTGGCCATTACCAGTCCATGTGCCACAGTCACCCCGCTAAGTGCTGTCATTATTGGTGCCGCTGCCGGAATCCTTGTGGTGCTGTCGGTGCTGTTCTGGGATAAAATCAAAGTCGATGACCCGGTGGGCGCTATATCGGTTCATGGGGTTTGCGGTGCCTGGGGCACCCTGGCAGCCGGTATTTTTAATATCGGCGGCACCTCGTTGAAAATCATTGGTGTGCAGCTTTTGGGCATCGGGGCCTGCTTTTTGTGGGTATTTCCAACCGCATTTTTGATGTTCAAACTCATCGATAAAGCTGTCGGACTCAGGGTCGCGCCTGAAGATGAATTGGAAGGGCTCGATCTGGTGGAGCACGGCGGCAATGCCTATCCGGATTTTGGCATCTCTTCAACCAGGGGAGTCGGGTATGCAGGTCGACCGCCGGGGCCACCTGACGGCCTCGCCGGTGATTCGGTCGGTCAGCTCAAACCGCTTGAGCAAACTTAAATACCGGTTTTCCTATAACCGCAGAAAAAAAGCCCGCTGATCAGATTCAGCGGGTTTTTCACGTTGTGCAAATGTTGCACGGATGGTTGCTAAAGGGGTCTATTTTATCGATCTGGCCTCGTCAAAACCGTGGCGCAAGGACAGCTTGGAAAACATCTGGGCCAGTCCCACGCCGAGGGTGAAGACCGCATCGGCATTCAGGTTTTGATCGGCGGTCTGGTCAAAAAATACATTCAAACTGGATTCAAGCCCATCTTCAGGCTGCCAGTAACAGATCATCATGGGCACTTTGGGCAGCGGATGCAGCACCACCGAAATGTCGGATTCAAATTGCTCTTCCACCTGTTGGGCGCTGAAAATATGGACCAGGTCGTCAAAGAGTGCGGTGTAGCTGTCAGCCACCTGTTTCATGGCGTCCTCGCAGCGCTTTTTAAAAAGGGCATAGCGTTCCTTGCCGTCTTTTAACTCGCGAAACGAAACCCAGTTGCCGGAGACCGGCAGCCCTTTGCCGGCCAGGATATAAATCAGAAACGGAACCGCCACCCAGGGATTGATGTGGATCTGGGTATACAGATTTCCGTCGGTATCGACGCTAAAATCTTTGCCCAGCACCTTCAGCGTCAGTTTGTTGCCCATAAAATCGGCGCCCACTCTCTGAGCCGCCTCGGGCAAATCAGCAGCGGTAATTTCCTTTTTAAGCTGCTCCAGAAAATCGGCCCCTTCCACAAAACCGGAATTGGCTTCTTCATCCGACCCGGAAAAGCGCGCAATGATTTCGCGATCCAGCTTGGGGCAATCGGCGATATGGCGTTTGCCCTGGAATACGGCGCCGGCAAAGGCCAGGCATGTTTTCTCACCGCACTCCCGGCAGTTGGATTTGTCGAGCAGCTGAAATACCTCCATGGCGTTTTTGGGTTTTGGCATACCAAGCCTCTCCTGCGCCAATCCTCGATTTGCAATAGCAATGGACTGACCAAAGACTTATTCATACGCATGATCTTTTTAGATGTCAATCCATGAGCGGTCGGATCGGCGAACGCCAGCGATCCTATACCAGCGGCCGGGTCTCATTGCCTCCCTGCGCTGCCATCGGTTGAATGGTTCAATCATCGGGCTCAACCGGCAGGCAGATCTTACGGTCTTGCCAGCTCAATCCCCATAAACAGTTCGCCCGGAATCGGCTCATTAGGAGGTGGCGAACCAATTTCCCGTGTGGCCAGCGAGTCGTTTTCAAAGCCAACTTTAAGATCAATACCGGTTTCGTTGATCTGGTGGGCCACAAAATGGCTGAGTTGAAAAGTACCGAACAGGGTCGCATCGGTTTTCACCTTTAGGGTGGCCTCGCTCAGACCGCCCAGCCCCAGTGAGGCCCCGCCGGACAGCTGAACACGAAGTTTTTTAAACGTCACTGTGAGCTCACCGCCACCAACGTTATCCTCCCACTCAAGGGGCAGCAGTTTATCCACGGCAACATTGAGCAACTGGCTTAATACCGGCAGGAAGATGATCATAAACGGCTGCATGGCAACCATCAAAACCGCTGCCAGCACGCTGTCGATACTGACCTGGGCAACCAGCGTCGCGGTGGCCACGAAATCCACCTGCGCCGCAAGAGTTACGGGATCTTTTTTAACGCCGGCATCCAGCTTGACAGCGGCACTGGCATGGATGGTGACTTTTTTCTTTTTACCGAACAAAGCGCCCAAAAACCCGCCCTTGTCGACTTTGATGCGCGCGGAGGCATCGGCATATACGCCGATTAGCGCTGGATTGCCAGTAGGTGTAATTGGGTTAAGAAATTCAACTGCCGCACGCCAGACACCAAAGGTGGCACCGGGAGTCGGTATCGTATTTCTGATTTGATTCTGGGCCAAAAGCAGCGGTATCAGCTGGTTCAGCGGCCGGTTGCTCAACACCACCGCCACGTTAAACGGGCTGCTCGACGGGATGATATCCAGCACGGTCGCAATGTCGGAGGGCGATTGGTTGGCGGCTGCAAAATCAGCCGCCAGATACAAACCGTCGCCGGCTTCGTTGGTGCCCAGATAGGGGGAATCCGTATCAAACAGCAGGGCAAATTTGGCAAAGGCATCGGCAAACTGCAGAATGGGTATCGGAATCAGCTTCAGCGGCGTCAGCACCGTGCGGACCCCTAGACCGATGAAATCTGCCACCAGATTCAGCACCGGATTCAGGCCCCGCAAGGTGTTTAGGCCCCCGGCATCCAGATCAAAATTGGCAAAACCCAGCGAAACCCCCAGCGGCAAGCCGCCGGGTGATACCGGCAGGCTGATGGCCAAATCGTTGATGCTCACAAAAAACGTCTCTCTTAATAAAGTGGTTCCAGGCGGCAACCCCATCAGACTGACATTGACCTCCAGCTCGGCATCGACCCGAAAGCTGGCCAACGTGTTGCCTTCTTTGAAGCGCTGGTTGATGTCAGCGCTGCTAATTTCCGGGATGCTCAGATCGGTTATTTCGACTTCTATGTTGACCCCGGTTGAGGAGCTGCCACTGCCGCTGCCGCCGCCGCCGATCTGATGGGTAAATTTGGTTTTGTTGTCTTTTCTGAGCTGCTCCAGGATGACATCCACAATCACATCCAGGGCTGCGGTTTCTATCTGGGCGATGATATCAAATGCTCCGGGTGTAAAAGCCATTTAGACCACCTCCTTTAAAAGCGTTGCCAGCTCAATCGGGTTGTTGACCTGAACGGCCATGCGCTCCTTGTCGACACAGGGCTCTTCGGGGCCGTCGCTTTCCAGGCAAATGCGGCGCATACCCGCCAAATGTCTTCCCCATTGCAGTTGGACCAGACGGTCGTCGGGGGCCGGCAGGTCGCGCGGCAGGTCTTCGCAATACGCAATTTCCCGCTTGGTCTCTTTGGACAACCGTACCCGCAGCAGTTGTTCGGCAAAATAAATCGGGTGCACAAACCAGATCCTGCCATTTTTGGTTGACAGGTTGACCGCATCAACCAGCAGCTCGGCAATGTCCTCTACTCCCGGCGCTGGAAAAGCGCTCCTAGGTTTGTTGTAGACGACCACGTACTCTACCCAATGAATTTTGGGAGCCTCTGCTTCATACGGTCTGGCGGGCTGAAAACCGCTATCCACTTCAAACACATAAGCGCCCTCTTCGTCTGATGCCGTAAATTCAAAGCCAATGGCCTCTACGGCGGCACTTTTAGGCATTTTTTGGGGTTTCTCCGCTTGCAGCAGATACTGCCAGCCTTTCTGCCAGCGGCCGGGTTGGCTGTCGTCGATGGCAACTTTTTCTTTTTTTGGCGCGCTTTTTAACCGCATGGCTGAAAATTTTTTCGCAAAATCAGGCGGCACAGCCGGGGCGTTCGGGCTGCATTGTATAAATTCATCAAATCGCGCCTTGGGGACAAAGCGTACCTTAAGTTTGGGCCTTTTACCCACATTGTGCGGCCATATGAGGCGATAGGCCGCCTTTTCACCGGGGCTGACAGCCAGCGGCCCGGTCAACACGGTCATTTCGCGCGCTCCCGCATGCGGAAAAGTGTGCACAATATCGTTGCGCAGCTCATGTGCCTTGTAAACGGTTTTATCGCGCTTTATGGTTTTGGATTTGCCTTTTTTGGGCATCGGATTTTCCTTTCTTTTGGTCGGGCCACCTGGCCATTCCATCAAAAATAAGGGCCCACGGGATTAAAAACGGCTCAACAGGCGTCTGGCTCTAGTTGTCAAAATATCGTTTCACCACCTGGATGCTAGATTCATACCAGTATTTTCCGGTAATATTTTCATACGTTTCGCTGTCATATATTGCAGGCTTAAGGATTACATCGGGTGTGCTAAAGTAATGACTCGGGTGCAGGATGCCGGCACCTGTCTTGGGATTATCATCTTTCGGTTCGGCGGGGCGGTTGTACCGGCTATTACCAAACGCATAATGGCGAACTTCCCATTTGGGGGTTTTGACCCCGTTGAGCACCACCCAGCGGATCAGAGCTGCGGTAAACCAGGTATCGAAAATGATATTGCTCTTGATACCGATGCTGGAAATCAGGTCGTAAATGGTGTCATAAACCTTTTTGCCTGCTTTATTCAGCAAATCATTGGACAAATGGTTGGTCAGCCCATCCAGTGCGGCTCCGGCCACTGCTGTGCCCGTGCCGAGTCCGAGCGCAACCCCACTGGCTGCGCCGCTGAACGCGCTGCTTAATTGAGAGAAAGGGTTGCTGACGGCGTTTGACAGGAATCCGGCAAGGATTTCGGCCAGCTCCGTCCATTGATCGGATTCGGTGATCAGGTGGGTGGAAATGTACAGGCTGGTCCCCTCATCAATAAGCACGATCGGCCGTTTGCCAGTGTGCGGCACTGTATTGGGCGGGCGCAGGTAAAAGTGCGAATCGCCCTGGCCGTAATCCACTTCGGCCGGACTTATTTTCAAGCTCTCGGGGCCAATACCGCGGTAGACAAAAGTTCCCTGCAGGATAATATCATCTTTGCCTAATTCGGGTGTTTCCTCTTCGCAATAGAGCCGTTTTACAATTTCGGTAAGATGCCAATCAAATCCAGAGTCGTCGATTTGCTCGCCAAAAATCTCGGCCGGAACGCCTTTTTCAGGTTGTTTGCCGCCATCTGCTTCGCCCGGGTCCACTACAATGATGTTTTCGTTGGACGTTTTGTATTTCTCAAGGGCTTTATCTTTTGAATCAACATCTTCGCCGACGACTACCAGCCCGGCCCCTTTTTGATGCGCAACCACCTCACCGATGCGACCTTTCAAATCGCTGAGGATCTGCCCGACGGCCTCGGTTATATCGTTTTCATCAGCTGGCGGGCTTTCCAGCGTTTGCGCTCTGACAGCCAGGTAACGGTCAAAAAAATCAGATACCTTCTGCGCCGGGATTTTATTTTTATCGTTCCGGGCTTTGGCAATCAGGCTTTTTTTAAATTTATCCAGGGACTCGATTAAGCGGTCATCGTCTGAATCGCCGCGCAACGCTGCCGCAATACGGTTGCTGGCATTATCAACTAGGGCTTTTGAGAGATGCTCAAATCCTTTGGCAAGCGGGATTTCATTGTGAATGGTTTCGCGTAAAAAATCGTGGCTAATAAGGGTAACAGGCATGCCGACCTCCTTTCAATTTGACCACAACACGCTGTGAAGGGCTTTCAAGTTAAATGGAAGTGCGATTATCGTTCCACGGGGTGTTGGACGATAATATTCAAAATGGGAGTATGGATGGCACTTCAGTCGGACGGCATTTGAGCAGGGCTTAGATTATACCACAATGTGGTATATGTCAATAGAAAAATAAATATAAATTTAATAGGTTACAAATTTACAGATGTTTAACACAAGAACCACAGGGGTGATTTAACCGCCCGATTGAAAACCGCGACACGCGGCCGGCGCTGGGGGGATTTTGTATCAAAAGGGCGCTCAAAGGTTGACCGCCCATGATGATTCAAAAGAGATTCAAAGATTTGTTTTGGGGTGGCTTCCCGCGCGGAAGCCACCCCTGGACCGATACCATGAGCTTCTGGGTTGGTGATCATGGCCGAACCCATCTCCACTCCATATCGGCTGGAGAGTAAATTGTCTTATTTACAAAACCTATCTCAAAAATAGTAGATCACGTCCCCCGCATGAATGTGGGATTTCACATCTGATCTAAGCACATTAAGGTGTTCAACAAAGCAAGGCGTATACCGATTCGTAAGTGGCGTCCGCCTCCGGCGGAATAATATTCGAGCATTTCGAATCGGTTTAATGCACACCATACTTTTCATAAAATAGACGTGTAATCCATTTATCCTGGATAACGCAGCCATTGAGCATTAGATACATTTTTGAGATAGGTCTAAAAACAGTTTCGGGGTGGCTCCTGAGAACCACCCCGATCGTGTGAGTACGTCGCACCATCGTGAGACCATACTCAATCAAGGTTATCGGTATGTCAGGCATTAACTTAAGGATTATATGAAACTCTGGGGCCAGCATAGTTGGGAAATGAATTACATAATTTCAGGAAAAACCTTACCGTGCGCGCATCATTATGCATCTGGTGCCATTATAAATAATTGTTTTCATTATATTATTTTTTTAACTTAAACAAACTACTTTAGCATGAATTTTGCAAAGATTAGCGCCAGGGGGGTGATACGGGTGTTCCTTTGCGTCCACAACATCTCCTTTGAGGAATTACATCATCACATTGCATCATTGATGCAAACAATCCCGCCAATTGTTTCACAGGAACACATTCTTGTGGATCATCTAACCCGTATCACAGGCAAATTCATAAATAAGGTCGGAGGAAATGCGGAATGGTTAAGAACATCGGTTTTGTATCGACCCGTTTTGCGGGTTTAGACGGGGTTTCTCTGGAAGCGGGCAAGTGGGGCGATGTGCTGGAAAGCGAGGGATTCAACTGCTTTTGGTTTGCCGGCGAGCTGGATAAAGATCCGGAAAAAAGCTATTTAGCACCAGAGGCGCATTTTAAGCATCCCTACAATTTATGGATAAACCGGCAGGTTTTCGGAAAAACAAATCGAGCAGCATCGGTCACCGGATCGATAGAAAACCTGAAAAAGGTTTTAAAGACCCGGCTGCAGGATTTTATCGATCAATTCCATATCGACCTGCTCATTGTTGAAAATGCGCTGGCCATTCCCTTGAACATTCCCCTCGGTTTGGCCCTAACAGAACTGATAGCCGAATCTCAGGTACCCACCATTGCTCATCATCATGATTTTTACTGGGAGCGAAAGCGTTTGCAGACCAATGCCGTCGGCAAATACCTACAAGCGTGCTTTCCACCCAAACACGCCAGCATCCAGCATGTCGTCATCAATTCGGTTGCACAAAAGGCGCTTGCCCGCCGGTGCGGCATTGCGGCCGCCATTATTCCCAATGTGCTCGATTTTGATAACCCCCCACCCAGCCGCCGTAGGGGTTATACCAGTTTTCTGGCATCCTTTGGACTAAAACCGAATCAGAAAACAATTTTGCAACCCACCCGCATTATTGAGCGCAAGGGTATCGAGCATGCCATCGATCTGGTCAAGGGTTTGCAAAGTCCGCGGTATAAACTGCTTATCTCCCACGAAGCCGGAGATGAGGGCTGGGATTATGCGGCTCGCATTAAACATTATGCCCTCGACAGCGGTGTCGATCTGCGCCTGGCCCAAAAACCGATTGCCAGCCCCTGGCAGCATGCCAGACAGCGCGTAAATGGGCATAGCCTCTGGAACATCTACGCCCATGCTGACTTTGTGACGTTTCCCAGCCTGAATGAAGGTTTTGGCAATGCCCTTTTAGAAGCCATCTATTTTAAAAAGCCGATGCTGGTTAACCGTTACGCCACCTTTGTCAGCGATATTGAGCCCAAAGGATTTGATTTGCTGACCATGGACGGGAACTTAGGCGCAGAAACCGTGCAGGCCGTCAGAGACATTTTGGAATCGCCCCACAGAGAAGCAGAAATGGTGGCCCACAATTATGCGGTTGCCAGAAAACACTTTTCCTACGGAGTTCTCAAAGATCGGTTGGTTTCGGTGATGGAACAGACATTGGGACAACAGCATGTGATGCAGGCAGCGGCCGTTTCGGCACAACGACCGCAAACAGACAAGTTCAAGATCTGGCCTCAGGTGGTTCAATTTGCCTATTTGAAAAATTAACACCAGCGTACTGAGTGCCAGTACGCAGTACAGCGCTCTCCATGCAAGGGGGGATGGGATATGGTCATAAAACTTTATCGTTTCATGATATTCGTTGCCTGGTCTGCGATGTTGACCTGGGTGGCACTTGAACTTGATAAGATGCAATTTTTTAAATTTTAACAGCGATCTTATGTGGGGTGATATGCGGTTATCTGACCACCTCCAGGGTAACCAGAATATCAACCTGATTGCCGATGGTGCCCATCTCAACGTATTTGCCCGGTCCCACCCCGTAATCCAGCCGGTTGATGGAAAAGCGGGCTTCAAATCCGGCAACCTGCTGCCCCTTTTTTAAGGGGTTTTCCCGCGAGCCAAAAAACGTAAACGGCATCGCGACTTTCCGGGTTTTGCCCTTAATGGTCAGATCCCCCTCTACAAGGTACTGGTTGCCCTCCTTCTGTTTGACCCCGCTGGACACAAAGGTCATGGTCGGGTATTTTTTGACGCCAAAAAACTCATCGGCGCGCAGATGATTGTCCCGATTGGCAATCCCGGTGTTGACGCTTTTGGTGCGCACCTCAAGGCTGATGTTGCCCATTTCCATGTTGTCGGCATCAAACTGCACCGATCCGGAGTAATCCTCAAATTTCCCCCTGACCATTGCATAGGTGTGGCGGACATCAAAATAGACGTTTGAATGGCCTTTATCGATGTCCCATTTTTGAAGTTCAGCCGCTGCATCACTGACAGTAAATGAAATGGCCATGACCGTAATAATCGCATAAAGCATCGGTTTCATGTTTTTCTCCTCTTTTCAGGCGTCGCTTCGGTCTTCATACCGGTTGGATCGGTTGCTGTTCCTTATGTTGAAACCCAGGTTTATCTGGCATTAATAAAAAAATGATAAGGATCGCGGTGGCGGTGTCAACGATGGGGACTTAAAGACTGAAGCTTTCCATGAAAACGACGCGCCGCTCAAATCCCAGCGACACCAGAAAAGAGCGCACGGCTTTCATCATTTGATCGGGGCCGCAAACGAATACGGCTGCGTTGCGGCTGCAATCGGAAAGGAACCTTTTGAGCATGGGCCGATCCAGACGCCCTTGTTCACCTTCAAATTCAGCAACCCGGGTCATCACATGCACGATACGCAGCCCGTTCAATCGTGCTGCCAGCTTTTCAAACGTATGCGGCAAAACGATATGCTCCGGGCTTTGATTGCTCCAGATCAGCGTTATCGTGCGCGGGTCATTGTGGTCGGCCATATAGCGCAACATGCTGAGCATCGGAGTGATGCCGATGCCGCCGGCAATCATAATGAGTTCTGTTGAGTCGGCAACCCGCAGATGACTGAACAGCCCGTAGGGGCCGTCGAGGTAAACCCGGTCCTGGGGCTGTAAGTGTTTTAATTGAGCGGTCCAATCTCCGCTGGTGCGCACAATGAATTCAAGGCCATCGGCTTTGGTTGGGCTGGAAACGATGGTAAAGGGGTGCGCCTCGCTTGAAACTGCAGCGGATGAAAGGGTGATGAAACCAAACTGTCCGGGCAGATGAGCCGGCAGGTGCGGGTCATCTGCAACCAGCTTCAGACGCAGCGCATCCGCAGCAGCGTCTTCAACAGCTGCTACCTGCAGCGGTTTGCGCCGGTTTCTGAGGGTACGGGTTCGGATCCACAAAAAGATCAGCCCGCACAAAATAAGGGCTGCAATCGCCAGCATCTGCGGCAGCCTTTGCTTGAAGGTATCGTTGACCGACAGCACATGCACCCCGAATGCAATCACAGCGATGATCGCCGCCCAGCGGTGAATCGGCCACCAGCGGTGAAAAGCAAGCCCCAGCCCAATTCGCCAAACACTGGTCACTACCATGATTATGATCAGCAGCATCAGAAACAGGCCCACAAACTCCGGCCAGTAGCGCCATTGCAGGGGGATGGAAATGCGGTCATCGGCAATAAATATCGTTATCGGGTGGATGATCACCATAACGGCAATGATGATTCCGCTCAAGCGATGATATCGAAACAAGCGGTCGAGACCCAAAACCCGGTCCAAAAATTTTAAGCGTGCGGCCAGGATCACCTGGATCAGCAGCAGACAGCCCGCAACCAGCCCCAGCACTTGCCCCGTGAGCAACAGAACGCGGTCAACACCGAATTTGTAAAGAATCGATGAGGATTCAAAAAAGAAGGGAATGGAAGCCGCCCCTGCGATCACCAGCAAAAAAATGAGCGCCATCAGGAAACCGAAAATTCTGCGATGTCCGTACGATAGTATTTTTAGAGGATCTTTGCGGCTATTCGGCTGCATCTTGTATGGTTTAATTCAGTTTCTTTAGGGGTTGCTTGCCGTCCCGATAGAAATTATATAAAAAGAAGCCCTGCTGCAACGAATATTCCCGTTTCTTTATTTTTTAACTTGTGGTCGATTACAATTTGGGGGGTTGCTTATGTCTTATCGCTTTCATCATGTTCATATCATCTGCAAGGATCTTGAAGGAATGATTGCCTTTTTCACGGAAGTCCTGGCGGCCCGGTTGATCGATCGCCGAAAATTCGGCACCGCCGACGGGGCATCACTTGAGCTTGACGGCGCCACCATTAACCTCCGCGTGGCCAGAGAAGACGAACAAATGGCGGGAGACGCTTCTCAATCGGCATATGGCTTTGACCATATCGGTCTTGAGGTGGAAGATGTCCAAAAGGCCTTTGAAGACCTCACAGCGAAGGGCTATTCCTTTTTTATGCCGCCCAAAGAAATACCCAATATGAAAATCGCCTTCTTCAAGGGTCCTGAGGACATTACCATCGAGCTGTGCCAGCCGCTTTAAATTCACCAATATAATGAGAATGATGTATGATGGGGTAGGAACATGATAAGTATTTGATTTTATATTAAAAAATTATTAAAACCAAGCCATTTTGGGTCTTATTTTTAGCTCTTTTATAAAATTATTAATTACTTACCGTGGCCCGACCCCATTTAGTTTTTAGTTTAGTTAGAAGTCACGAAGCCTTGCGATATTTGTACGGAGATACCCCCATCCAGCGCTTGAACGCCCTGGAAAAGGCGCTGGATTCTGAAAAGCCCAGCAAAAAGGCAATTTCAGTCATGCTGGAATCTTTTTCTCTTAAATATTTTTGCGCCAGATCCTGACGTATCTCATTCAAAAGCGTATTAAAAGTCGTGCCGGCACTTTGAAGTTCGCGCTGCAAACTGCGGGAACTCATATTCAATGCCCGGGCCACAGTTTCATTGGTGACGCCCCCCGAAGGAAGCTGGTCGATGATCATTGCTTTGACCTTATGGGCAATTTCATCTTGATCCAGCTTTGCAAGGTACTCGATCATGACCTGATCATTGAGCTCGGCAAGTTGCGGGTTTGAACCCGGCAGAATTTTATCAACCGCTTCCATAGGTAATGTTAAGCTGTAAGCGGGCCCTTCAAATAAAACCGGCGAGCGGAAATATTCAAAGTACCTGGCCGAACAGGAAGGCTTGGGATGTACCAGGGTCACCGACACCGGTGCCAGATCTTCGATATAGTTCATCCGGCACATGCTCAATGTAACCGCCAGCGCAGCGTCATTTTGCTCAGGCTTCTCAATATTTGTATGGCCCATGACCAAAGTGAGCCTGAGTCCTTCTTCAGTCTCATCTAACACCACGAAATCTTCATCCGAGATAAAACCGATATAACGAACCATCCGATCAAGTGATGTCCTTAAAGTGTTGCTGGCCAGCATGGCATACCCCAGGGCGTCGAAATTAGAAGGATGCCATACCTCAGCGGCTTTGAGGCCAAAACACGGATCGTCAATAACCTCAGACGCCTTACGCCATACTTTATCGATATTGTCTATTTTGTATTTCCCCCCGGGTTTTCGCATCAGCGCAGGGTTTAAGGCCGCTTCCTGAAACAGCGGTTTAGGATCGATTTTATAGGCTTCCAGTATATTCCACAAAACGTGCATTATACTGGCCTTATTTGCGGGGTAAATCATGTGGCCATCCCTCCTGTGGGCAAATCCTCTGTGTGTAAAAGCGGTCTGGTCTTGCCGATCTATCAATTTTGGCGCTTTAAGTCAAAACATTGTCGTTGACAGTCAAGCATTTAATGGTCTTGTCAGCTATTTTCTCTCCAAATTCGTTTGATAAATAAATATTGTCGGAGATGAAGATATGCGTAAAGCTTTTATCAGCTACAGTCGGATAAATGAAGATTTCGTCAAAAAGCTCTACCGCAAGCTTGCCGGGGAGGGTGTGGATTGTTTTTTTGATAAAGAATCTATTGCCTGGGGTACCGAGCGGATAGTCGATCTTGAAACGGGTCTTGCGGAATGCGAGGTGGTGGTTCTGGTTTTGTCACCCGATTTCTGTTACACCGAATGGCCCAGAATCGAGTTCACGATGGAAATGGTGGGCAATGCGGCGCACTTCAGCCAGAAGCTGCAGCTGCTGCTTCTGGAGCCATGCGAAGAAGATTTAACCCGCTTTCTTAGAAATTGCCAGCACATAGATATCTCGACAGACGAAAAATTTAAAGAGGCCTATCCCGGAATTTGCCGCGCCCTTGGCGGCACCGTTACAAAAAAAGACCAGACCGTTGATCTCGACAGCCTTCCTCCCGTGCGCAAACTTCCAAAACGGCACAGGATGCCTTACCGATCCCTTGGCAATAACTTTGCGGGCAGGATAAGCGCTCTTTGGAATGTGCATGATATTTTGCAGCACCACAAGACCGCTTTGGTCGAGGGGGTGGGGATTGTCATGGGCGCTGGCGGAATCGGTAAAACCCAGCTGGCCATTGAATACACACACCGCTTTGGTGCCGATTATCCGGGCGGCGTTTTTTGGATAGACGCCGAGCAGGGGTTGTCTGAGCTCATTCTCCAGGTGACGCAAAGCGCCAAAATCGAGGTCGATGGCACCCTCCGGGAAGACCGCCAATTGGCACAGATGTGGCGCAAAATGAGTGGTTTGGGGCCTGTGCTGATCGTGCTTGATAATTTCCCTGCAGGTGAAATACTTCAAACCTGGCTGCCTCCCGTTGGCGCGATCCACGTGCTAGCCACCACCCGGCGGCGCGATCTCGCATACTCGCGAATTTCGCTGGATTTTATGACAGAGGCGGAAGCGCTTGAACTGCTCAATTCAGGAGAAAAAGATTTTGACCACGAGGCATACCAGCATATGGATGCTTTGGGAGGGCTGCCTTTGGCGCTTGAGCTCGCCAGAGACGTTTTAAACCAAGAGGCTGCCCTGACCATCGAAGATCTTTTGCAGAAGATAAAGAAGGCCGAAGAAACCACGACCGTGCGCAATTTTGCCGATAAATATGCCGATCAGCTTCCAATGGGCTGCAGCAAACAAATTGCTGCCATGTTCAAGGTCAGCTGGGATTTTGCCCCGTCAACTGCAAAAGAAGTGCTCCAGTCGCTATCGTTTCTTGCTTCCGTGCCTGCTCCCAGAAGATTGCTAGGTAAAATTCTGGCCATACCTGCCGACAGTGCCGACCAAGATCCGCTTGATGAGGCCATCGATGTACTGGAAAATAAGCTTTCGCTGGTAAAACTGGATAAGGACAACGATCCTTGGGCGCACAGAATCATATCAGCTTTCGTACGAGAGACAACCGATGCCCCCGCCAACCTCTGTGTGAGTGTTTGCAAAGCGGTGGCCGAAGAGATGGAACGGGTCAACGAGGAATGCGACATTCTCTCCTATGAGCGGCTGGAAAAGATCTTACCGCATGCAGAGCTGTTGACCTGCTCTGAAGCCAAACAGGCAGAGCAAGCCATAGATCTTACAAACTGCCTTTGCGTGGAATTTTGGAAACGGGGAAGATTCAGAGTAGCTGAAAAACATGGCCGCAAGGCAGTTAACATCTCCAAGAAATATCTTAAGCCCGGTCACCCGAAAACCGCTACCAGTCAATCGAACCTGGCGGCGGTGCTCAGAGATTTAGGCGAGCTTAAAAACGCTCGTGATCTTTTACGCACTGCCCTGGAAGCAGATAAACAATGCTTTGAGCACGGGCACCCGATACTTGCCATCAGGCAATCGGTGCTGGCTTTGGTGCTCCAGGATCTGGGAGAGCTTGAAGAAGCACGGGATCTTTTGCGCAAAGCCCTGGAGGCGGATGAAAAATTTTTTGAGCCCGGCCATTCGAATATTATCACAAGGCAATCGAATTTGGCGGCCGTGCTTCATGATCTGGGAGAGCTTGAAGAAGCACGGGATCTTCTGCGTATGGCGCTGGAAGCTGCTGAAAAAAACCTGGCGCCCGGGCACCCTAAAATTGCCATCAGTCAATCGAACCTGGCGGCAGTGCTCCATGATCTGGGAGAGCTTGAAGAAGCACTGGATCTTTTGCGCAAGGCCCTGGAAGCGGATGAAAAAAACTATGCGTCCGGGCACCCTAAAATTGCCTTAAGTCAGTCAAACCTTAGTGAGGTGCTTAAAGTGCTGGGAGAGATAGAAGAGGCAAAGGATTTAGCCGGGCAAGCTTACAGGAATTTTCTGGACAAGTTCGGTCCGGGGCATCCGTATACAAAAACGGCCAAAAGAAACTGGGAGTCCTTTTGACTTAACAGTAGCAATGGGCAACCCCATTTGCCTTTCAACAGCTCATGGCTAAAAATGACAACTCATGGAAGCGCCTGTGGGGGTGAGAATGAGAAGCCCTATGAATAAGGGTATTTGATTATATTAACTAGCGGGAGCATATGGACGTCCGTAACTTAACAAAGTTTGACAGCATTTGACAGTTTCGGGGAGGAAATTAAGTCATTGAAGTGATGATGGGCCTCACGCAAAGACGCAAAGTTTTGTTTAGATAAAAAAGAAAACAAAAGTATAAAAATTAGAGGCTGGCTGGCTTGATGTGTGACGAGACAGGTGAGAGAGAGAAAAAAAATTGCCGCGGGGGTGCTCTTGGGGCACCGCCGCGGCGATTTGCAATACGGGGGGTGCTATGGTCTAGCTGTTTTTGAGCTCCTGAAACTTATCGTGCCAGGAGCATTTTTCGCAAAAGACTTCGGTGTCGCTTTTGACCTCAGCGCTGTCGGATTCAGCGACCTCGGGATCAAAGACGACACCCTCCCCTTTCAACTCAAATTCATAGGTTTCATATTCATCGTCGGGGTCTTTGACGAAAAAATTCAGACTGCCGCATACGGGACATTTCATAATAAATAAGGTTCCAAGGTTCAGGGTTCAAGGTTCAGGGTTCGATGAATTTTTGATACAAATTCATCAATCCTAATCAACTTTGAAAAAGGCTTTCTTTTTGGCTTTACACACCGGGCACTCATCCGGAGCTTCATCTTCGCAGGTGTAGCCGCAAACTTCGCAAACCCAGTAATCGGTGGCGGCCATGCCGTCCATATTGGCCAGCGCTTTTTCGTAAAGGTCGGCATGAACTTGTTCAACGGCATTGGCATACTCAAAGCTTCGCAGCGCAGCTTTGTTGTCTTCGGCCTTGGCGTCTTCGATCATTTCCGGGTACATGTTTTTAAATTCGTGGGTCTCACCGGCAATGGCCTCTTTCAGATTGTCAGCCGTGCTGTTAATGCCCTTCAGGGTCCGCAAGTGGGCATGGGCATGCACGGTTTCAGCGGCCGCTGCCGCACGAAACAGTTTGGCCACTTGGGCGTAGCCTTCCTGGTCCGCTTTTTTGGCAAAAGCCAGATATTTACGGTTGGCCTGTGATTCACCTGCGAATGCTTCTTGTAGATTTTGTTCGGACTTACTCATACGGTTCCTCCTTTTTTTATTTTAGAAGCTATCTAAAATGGTTGAGCCCGTTACCCGTTTGCCGGTTGAGCCCGTTAAGGATAACAGCTGGTGACCGTTATTTGGACAGCTTCCAGTTAATTAGAAAACCATTTTCTATATGATTTTGGGGTTTATTAAAGGCATTTCGTTTTGTATCAGGTTCATTGATAAAACAAGTTTTATGCCAACTGTTGGGCAATAATGCAATTAAATAAAAATCCTATTAATACCGACATGTTACTAATTCAACAGCCTATCTTGGATACGATTGCTGACTGCATCTTGTGCCCCATATTGAGACAATCTGTCTCATTACCCCGTATAACTGGCACAGAGATCGCTATTACTTTTAACAGGCTAAACCGGCTCAACGGGCTCAACGGGCGCAACCTGATAACCGAATGACACCTGATCCAATAGTGTCTCATGGAACACGACAAGCCCATGTAATATTCATTAGGCAATTCCCAATACAGACGGCGATCCATTCACTCTTATAGAACTAAAATTCAGTAGATCAAATCCCAAATCCCAATGAATCAAATTCCAAACATGTTTGCGTCATTGATCATTTGAATTTGAGGATTGTTTGTGATTTGTTTATTGGTGCTTGGAATTTTCTCAATTAAAAACTTAGTTGATTTATATTTCCCACCCGACTGTAGTGTTATAACTCTAGAAGACATACCCCTTAGGCTACTTTTTGGTCCTGCTCGGCTGCCTGTTTCTCACGTAAAGCAGCATGAGCCGCCGCCAGGCGGGCGATCGGCACCCGGAACGGCGAGCAGGAGACATAGGTCAACCCCAGCTCATGGCACAGCTGAATTGAAGTCGGATCCCCGCCATGCTCACCGCAGATACCGCATTCCAGATCGGGGTTTTCAGCACGCCCTTTGGTCACTGCGATACGCATCAATTCCCCCACCCCATTGCGATCGATGGTGGCAAAGGGGTTGTCCGGCAAAACACCGGTGGAGATGTACTCTATTAAAAAACCGGCTTCAGCGTCGTCCCGGGATATACCATAGGTGGTCTGGGTCAGGTCGTTGGTGCCAAAAGAAATAAATTCTGCATAATCGGCGATTTCGTCCATGGTCACGGCCGCGCGGGGGATCTCAATCATGGTGCCAAATTTATAATCAATTCTCATATCCTGTTCCTTCATCACCTTTTTGGCCTCGCTTTCCAAGGCCTGGCGCTGAATCTTGAGCTCGTTGACATGGCTGGTCAGTGGAATCATGACTTCCGGGTTGACATCGACCCCATCTTTGGCCACCGCGCAGGCAGCCTCAAATATGGCCCGCACCTGCATGGTGGTCAGCTCCGGAATCTGGATGCCCAACCGTACCCCGCGCAAACCCAGCATAGGATTGGCCTCATGCAGGCTTTCCACCCGTTTGAGGATGGTCTCTTTGAGGCGAATTTGTTCGAGCAAATCATCCACCTGGGCCAGGTTGGCGGCCTGCTGCAGCCGAATCTTCAGATCTGAAAGCTCGTGCATCAGATCAAAGCGATCGGGTAAAAACTCATGCAAAGGCGGATCGATCAGGCGAATGATCACCGGCAGCCCGTCCATGGCCCTGAAAAGCCCGGCAAAATCCTCGCGCTGGAACGGCAAGATGGCATCCAGGGCCTCCTGCCGTTCGCGCGCCAGATCGGTCATGATCATTTTCTGAACGTGCGGCAGGCGCTCGGCCTCGAAAAACATGTGCTCGGTGCGACAAAGCCCGATCCCCTGGGCACCGTATTCACGCGCCCTTTCAGCGTCCTTGGGATAATCCGCATTGGCCCAGACGCCCAGGCGCCGGAATTCATCGGCCCAGGACAGCAGCTTCAGCAGCCAGGGATCGTTGATATCCGGCACCATGGTCTCCAGCTGACCCAGGAAGACCTCGCCGGCGGTGCCATCAATGGAAATCCAATCGCCTTCTTTTATTTCATGAATCCCCACGTCCATTTTTCGATTGGCCAGATCAATTTCGAGGGTAGCAACCCCCACAACCGCCGGTGTACCAAACTGCCTGGCCACCAAAGCCGCATGACTGGTGCGCCCGCCGCGGCTTGTCAGGATGCCTTCGGCGGCCAGCATGCCGTGGACATCGTCAGGCTTGGTCTCGGGTCGCACCATGATGACATCTTTGCCCCCCTCCTTGGCCCACTGTTCGGCGCGATCGGCGTCAAAGGCCACAATACCGACTGCAGCGCCCGGCGACACATTCAGCCCTTTGGCCAAAAATTTTCCTCCGCTATGGGCGTTTTGTTTGGCCTGGACATCAAATTGGGGATGCAAAAAGAAATCAACTTGATCCGGAGTGACACGCATGACCGCTTCTTCTTTGCTGATCAGGCCTTCTTCGACCATATCCACCGCAATACGCACAGCTGCCTGGGCTGTGCGCTTGCCATCACGGGTTTGCAGCATCCAAAGCTTGCTGTTTTCAATGGTAAACTCCACATCCTGCATCTCGCGGTAATGCTTTTCCAGTTTTTGACAGATATCCTCAAACTCCTGGTAGGCCGACGGCATCTCATCTTTTAATTTTTGAATATCGTCGGTGATGCGGATGCCGGCAACCACGTCCTCTCCCTGGGCGTTGGTCAGATAATCGCCTTCAATTTGCTTCTCGCCAGTGGAGGCATTGCGGGTCATGGCCACCCCGGTGGCGCTGGTGTTGCCCATATTGCCAAATACCATAGTGACGATATTCACCGCTGTGCCCAGGTCATGAGCGATACCGGCGGCATTGCGGTAGTCAATAGCCCGCTTGCCGTTCCAGCTTTTAAATACTGCTTCGGTGGCCTTGCGCAACTGGGCCAGCGGATCGGAGGGAAAATCATGGCGGGTATACCGTTTGTATATGTTTTTAAATTCCGTTGTAACCGCCTGCCAGTCATCCGCGGTTAGATCGGCATCGTTTTTGACACCCGCTTTGCGGCGCGCATGGGTGATGACTTCTTCAAAAGGCTCATCGGGAATCCCGATAACCACACAGCCAAACATCTGCACCAATCGCCTGTAAGCATCATAGACAAAACGTTCATCCTTGGTTAGCTTGATCATGCCTTGGACAGTGTCATCGTTGAGCCCGATATTGAGAACCGTATCCATCATGCCGGGCATCGAAAACTTGCCCCCCGAACGGCAGGAAACCAGCAGGGGGTTTTGGGCATCACCAAATTTCTTGCCGGTGTCCGCTTCGATTTTTTGCATGGCCTCCAGCACCTGCTCCCACATGCCGGCGGGAAAGCTTTCGCCGGCGGACAGATAGGCATTGCAGGCTTCGGTGGTCACCGTAAATCCGGGCGGCACCGGTATGCCGATGCGCACCATTTCAGCCAGGTTGGCGCCTTTGCCGCCCAGAAGCCCGCGTACCGCCTCCCAGTCTCCGCCGACATATTTTTCAGCTTGATCGACTTCGTCAAAATCATAAACCCATTTGCTCGAGCTGCTCATCGTTACACCCCCAGTCGTAAAAGGTGATTGGTAAGATCAATCAATAGACATTTTAAAAGTGGTTAACAGACTCCCAGCTTAGGGCTTACCTGGGACGCTTGCGTGTTAGATCACTGCTGTGGATCGAAGTGAGTCGGATGCCGGATTGGTATCGGGTAATTTTGCGCAGAAAGTTTCAATGCAGGCGGGTATACAGCCATTGGAAACCATCGCAAAGGATTCCACCTGCTTGAACAATCGATGTGCGGATTCACACTGGCGGCATCCTATCTGATAAAAGCCATTAACCCCGTGTGAAGTCAAGTATTTTCTTAACGGCGGGACGCATCAAAAATGCACGGGCCGGGGCGCAAAATTGATCTAAAAATATCGCTCCAGCATGAGCCCTTGATTCGGCTGAATCGGGTATTATATTAAAATAATTGAATTAATGGCCATTGTGCGTTACCATAAGATGAGTTACAGCATTGTTCACAGAGCATTCATATCAACCGCTGCAAAGGTTGGAATTCATCATCGCAGGTGGGCATCTGACCACAAACCGCTACTGCCAAAACGCATATTCACGTTTGGAGTTAAATTATGGAGAACTGGGAAAAGCAGCTTTCATGTGCTGAAGCGTGCAGCCGGTGCAACAGATCGTTGAAAAATAAGGAGCGCAGGATCTTATCGGTAGTCGATCATCAACCGATCTGTATCGATTGTAAAAAAGAAGAAGAGAAACAATCGGACTATGAAGATGCCTCCCGGCAAATGATGGCCGAGTGTATGGAGGAAACCGGCCGGCCCTATGGGGATACGGCCAGTTATTGTTTTCATCATTTCATACCCTTCAAGTGTACCTGAATCTTGCATGAAAAGTAGAAGCTATCTCATAAATGCATCTATCGCAATGATCGCCGCATACAGCGTTTAATCTCAGCCTGAGTTAGCCGAAACAAATCCCATGGCCGCAGACACTGACCATAAAGCGCTTCTGGAAAAAATCAAAGCGCTGGAAAACGAGGCTGCTGCCCGCAAAGAAGCAGAGGCACAGCTGAAAAAGCAATCCGCCTTCTTGAATTCGGTGCTGGAGTCCCTGGATCATCCGTTTTATGTGGTTGATGCCAAAGATTACACGATCAAACTGGCCAACACAGCCGCATTGAAAAGCGGTGCATCCGGTGCATCCACCTGCCATGCGCTTTCCCATAATCGGAGCACACCCTGTGACTCCAGCGAACACACCTGCCCCCTGGAAATCATCAAAAAATCGAAAAAGCCGGTGCAGGTCGAGCATGTTCATTATGACAGCCAGGGCCGTCCCAGAAATGTTGAAGTGCATGGCCATCCGATTTTTGATAGAAACGGTCATGTCACCCAGATGATCGAATACAGTTTTGATATCACCGAGCGCAAACAGATTGAAGCAACGATCAGGGAATCGGAAACCAAGTTTCGGCGGGTGGCTGAATCGGCCAAAGATGCCATCATCACTGCAGATCGAAATGGTAAAATTGTCTTCTGTAATAGCGCGGCTGCGGAAATGTTCGGCCACCCGGCTGACAGCCTCATCGGGCAGTCCATCAGCATTTTAATGCCGCAACGATTTCGTGAAGCCCATGAGCGCGGTATGGCCAAAGTGGTGGCCAGCGGAACCTCAAAACTGATTGGCGAAACCGTCGAGCTGTTTGGCATCACCAAAGACGGCAAAGAATTTCCTGTCGAGCTGTCATTGTCAACCTGGCAATCAGGTGCTGAGCAGTTCTACACCGGTATGATTCGCGACATTTCCGAGCGCAAGCTGCATGAAAAGGAGCTGAATTCCTTGATCAGCAGTCTAAAAGAATCCCTGGCCCAGGTCCGGCAACTCAGCGGCATGCTGCCCATTTGCGCATCATGCAAAAAGATCAGAGACGACAAGGGCTACTGGAATCAAATCGAAGAATATATTCGAAGCCACTCGGAAGCTGAGTTCAGCCACGGCATCTGCCCGGAATGCTCCCAAAAACTCTATCCGCAATATCACCAGCAATTAAAAGCCAACAAAGACCAATGATTCACATTGTCTAAAGACCAACCATCCGCATTGCATGGCCTTCCAAAAAGCATTTGCTTGACAAAGGCTGAGCATATCTCTTACAAAACCAATCTGCATCCATGATAACCGGCCGTAACCGGTACATTGCGAATATCGTATTTGAGAGGATAACCAATGGCTCAGCTTCTTTCCGACCGCAGGGACATCGACTTTGTGTTGTATGAACAATTGCAGGTCGCAGATCTCGCTAAATCGGAAAAATATAGCGATTTGAATCGTAAAATGTTTGATATGGTCATCACCGAGGCCCGTAATTTGGGCATCAAAGAAATACTGCCGACCTACTCCCAGGGCGACCGCGAGGGCGTCAAATTTGAAAATGGCCGGGTAACCGTACCGCAGTGTTTTCATCGCCCGTATAAACTATTTGCCGAAGGCGAATGGATAGCCATGGCAGAAGACCTGGAAGTCGGCGGCCAGGGGTTTCCCTGGGTCATCCGGCAGGCGGCCTTCGAATATATTATCGGAGCCAATTTTGCCATCGCCGGTTTTGGCAACCTGGCCCATGGCACTGCCAAAATGATCGAGCTTTTCGGCACCCAACTGCAAAAGGAGCTGTTTTTAGAAAAGGTCTATTCGGGCCAGTGGGGTGGCACCATGCTGCTCACAGAGCCTGAAGCCGGTTCGGATGTAGGTGCTTTGACCACAACGGCAGTCAAGAATCCGGACGGCACCTATTCCCTTAGCGGCAACAAAATCTTTATCACCTGCGGCGAGCACGATCTGACCGAAAATATCATCCACCCGGTTTTAGCTCGTATTGAAGGCGCCCCTGACGGAACCAAGGGCATTTCATTGTTTATCGTCCCCAAGATCTGGGTCAATGATGACGGCAGCTTGGGAGAGCCAAACGATATCGTTTGCAGCGGTGTGGAAGAAAAAATGGGCATCCACGGCAGCCCAACCTGCAGCATGGCGCTGGGCGGCAAGGGTAAATGCCGCGGTCTTTTGCTTGGAGAGGAAAACAAAGGGCTGATGGTCATGTTTCATATGATGAACGAGGCCCGCCTGGATGTCGGCACCCAGGGATTTTTAAACGGTTCAGCCGCTTATTTGTATGCGGTCAACTACGCCCGTGATCGCTTACAGGGCAAAGATGTCGCCAGCGGCAAAGACCCACAGGCACCCCAGGTGCCCATCATCCGCCACCCGGATGTGCGGCGCATGCTGCTGCAGATGAAAGCCTATGTGGATGGTATGCGCAGCTTTGTATACTATGTCGCTTATTGTTTTGACAAAAAAAGAACCGCCGAAACCGCCGAGGAAAAGGCGCACTACAATGATTTTATTGAATTGCTGACACCGGTGATCAAGGCCTACTGCAGCGAACGCGGCCAATTTGTCTGCGAGCAGGCCATTCAGGTATATGGCGGCTACGGCTATACCAAAGAATATCCGGTCGAGCAGCTTTACCGCGACTGTAAGATCACGAGCATATACGAAGGGACCAATGGCATTCAGGCCATGGATCTGCTCGGGCGCAAGCTGGGCATGAAAAAAGGGACGGTTTTTATCAATTTTTTAAATGAGATCAAAACCAGCATTGATCAGGCGGCCGAAAATCCGCACCTGGCGGATCTTGCCGATCGGGTTGCCAAAGCGTTAAATCGCCTCAGTGAAATCGCGCTGCAGATCGGCAAAACCGCTTATTCAAAAGACCTGAAGCTGGCACTGGCTTACGCCCACCCGTTTATGGAAGTCGTCGGTGATGTGGCCATGGCTTGGATGCTGCTTTGGCGGGCGACAGTGGCCGCGCCAAAACTGGAAAAACTGGTCGGCAGCAGCGACGCAGCGGCCATTCAGTCAAAAGTCGCCAAGCACAAAGACGCCGCTTTTTATGACGGCCAGCTAAAGGCCGCTGAATTTTTCATTCATGCGATCCTGCCGGCCACTATCGGGAAGATGAATGCTATCGCCCTTCCCAACCCAGCTGCCATCGATATTCATGAAAGATCATTTGGGGGGTAATGGGAAATAGGTGTCAGGTGTCAGGTGTCAGGGCATAACGTGTCTTGCACTAATCAAAAATCTCTCCGAGGCAGTATAAACATTATAGCCTTTAGAGAAAAGGAAGGCCCCTCGGGCCTTAAGCTGACACCTGACACCTATAATTAGAAACTCGCAACAAAGGAGCCAAAAATGAAAGACGTTGTGATCGCTTCCGCCTGCCGTACTGCCATTGGTGCTTTTGGTGCCACCTTAAAAGACAGCCATGCCGCCACCATCGCCAGTGTGACGATGAAAGCTGCGGTGGAACGCGCCGGTATCGATGCGGCCTTAATCGATGACGTGCGCTTTGGTTGCTGTTTGGAGCCGGTGGACACCTTAAACGTGACCCGAATCGCCGCGCTTTTGGCCGGCATACCGGATAGTGTGCCGGCGGTGACGATCAACCGGGTCTGTATCTCCGGTATGGAAGCTGCGCTATCAGGGATGGCTATGATCCAGACCGGTATGGCGGACATCATACTGGCCGGCGGTGTTGAACATATGTCAGGAGTGCCTTTCTCACTGCCCGGTGCCCGCTGGGGATACCGCCTGCAGGATCAAACCTGTATCGACAATCTGATCCGCAGTTTGCACTGCGGGTCCCACATCATCCCCCACCCCGAAGATGGTCCGGTGGATGCCAGTAAACCGCCACTGTCCTTTTTTAAAGGCAAACCCTATATCATGGGACATACGGCCGAATTTGTGGCCCAGCATCTAAACATCAGTCGCGAAGAAATGGACGAGGTGGCGTTGCGCAGCCACAACAATGTGGAGCGCGCCACCAAAGACGGCACGTTTAAAGCTGAAATCGTGCCCATAGAAGTTCCGCAAAGAAAGAAAAAGCCCATCATTTTTGACAAAGACGAGCATTTCAGACCGGGGCTAACCCTGGCTGACCTTCAAAAGCTGCGGCCGGCATTTGTGCCTGACATCGGCACAGTAACAGCCGGAAACGCCAGTGGCATCAATGACGGATCAGCCGCAATGGTCATCATGTCGGCTGAAAAAGCCAAAAATCTCGGTATTCAACCGTTGGCCCGCATTAAGGCCATCGGCAAAGGCGGCTGCCATCCATCAATTATGGGGCTGTCTCCGGTGCCGGCGGTCAACGATCTGTTAAAGCGCAGCGGGCTCAAAATGCCGGATTTTGAATTGATCGAAATCAATGAAGCCTTTGCCGCCCAGTACCTGGGCTGTGAAAAGGAGCTGGGCTTGAAGCGGGATATCACCAACATCAACGGCTCCGGTATCGGTCTGGGCCACCCGGTGGGGGCCACCGGTGCCCGGATTATGATCACACTTTTGTATGCCCTCAAAAAACAAAAGAAGAACCTGGGTCTGGCCACTCTCTGCGGAGGCGGGGGGGTGTCGATGGCCTGTGCCCTCGAGATCGTCTAATCCACTCCATTGAATATAGCGAACCGCAGTTGGGAAAATCGCAACCGTTCAACACAGATGAAGATGATGCTCGTCAATCCTGGCAATCATACGAGACGATCTTGCCGATGCGGTTACCGTCTTCTGTGGTTTCATAGGAAATGCTGCAAACCGAGTCTTTGCCCCTTTTTTTGACACTGAACATGGCCTGATCCGCCAGCGCCAATAGCTCGGTCAGTGTTTCGGCATCATGGGGGAAAGTGGAGACGCCCAGGCTGGCATGTACACGAACATTTAAACCTGTTTTTTGAAGGTAAACAGTATCTTTGATTCGCTGCCGGGTGGTGTCCGCCATTTCCAAGGCCTTTGGCTTGTCAAATCCGGGCAGCACCAACACAAACTCATCTCCGCCATAAGCCACCCCGAAAGCCGGATCCGCCAGGGCGGCCATCAAGGTTTGCCCGATTTCTTGCAGCGTCTTGCTGGCATTCAGATGTCCGTGGGTGTCCACCACCTGTTTAAAATCATCGATATCCATAAAGACCAGTGAAAACACTTCGTGGTTGGCAGCGCTTTTTTTGATCAACGCCGGCAGTGCGGTGTACAGATGGCGGGTGTTGAAAAGCCCGGTCAGGTTATCGTGAATCGCCTGCTCTTTGAATTTTTGTTCACTTTTTCGCAGGGCTTTTTGAACCTGTTTAAGGTGTTCTTCGGCTTCCATCTCTTTTGTGACGATTGTTAGATTGCCCAGCGAAACATAAATTTGATCCGATTCATAGGATTCCAATTTGGCCTGGTCTTTCAGCCAGTAGGTTCGACCGTCGGCGGCCTTGATTTTATAGACCGCATCCAAATCCCCGCTATTCATTACGGCGTCTCGCAGTTCAGTTTTGCGCTCCAAAACCTCATTGCTATTCAGAATAACCTCCTGAGGTTCTTCAGGTGGGTCCCTTTTTGAATAGACATGGCGCTCAACCATACTGGTTCTGAATGTTTCTGATGCATCCGCGTAATCGCAGCCCAGCAGCTGAATCAGCTGCCTGCCGACAAATTCATACCAGATGACCTGCTGGGTTTCTTTCCAGGCCGCAATATAAGGGATGGCAGGGGCACCCAGTTGATCATATCCCTCACAATTCCGGATGCAGCGCGAGATGTGTTCCTTAAGGGTGCGACTGTAGTTACCTTTTAAAATATGACCATAATAACCGTCGGGTATGATGGGTTGTGACATGCAGGTCGTCCAATTCTCCTGAATTTAGCGGTCGAATTCTGCTACGCTGGTTCTCTCATAGGGGGCAAGTCTCGGAAGTGGAACCGGGTGTGTCGCCACAGACGAATGAATAATACGAGATATAGACGTTAATTAATGATTTATATACCATATCTTGTGCCGGATCAAGTTTAAAATGTGCAACCGATACGGATCCAGCCTGGCTCGCCATTTGATTCCGAAATCACGGATACGACCAACCCCGTAAGGCCATATGCACACTATATATGGTAGGTAAACACGAATATTGACTGCATATTGTGTCTATGATATAAATTTTATAGTGTTGTCATCCGTTGACAAAAGGCAAAACAGCACAGACAACCTGTTAAATGGCGACAAACCCTTATTAAGGAATGATTATGCCCCACGAAAATGTGGTCTATCTGCATGAAAGAGCGGCAAAACCCTTCATTAATTTGAGAAAATTCACCCGCAAACCGTTTCGCCGCGCCACCATTTTTGCCTGCCAAAACCGTTATTATGCCGGCTTGACCCAAAATATCAGCAAGGGCGGTGTTTTTATTGAAACACGCAATCATTTCGCCGAAGGACAGATTATTACGCTGGTCATTTCGCGCACCAAAATCGAAAAAGGCATCATGCTCAAGGGTCAGGTGGTGCATCTGAACCGGCGGGGGTTTGGTCTGAAGTTTTTGAGCTTGATTAAGAACGGTAAAGAATACCAACTAAATTGAGCGTTTCAAATTAAAAATATTAAGAATACATTCTTATTCAAAGGAATCCTATCGATTATAATATTTTTAATTTGAAACCCTTCGGGCTTGCCGATATTACCGCATCTACTGTGTTAGATAGAGTTCCGCATAGTTTACTATAGCGGAACGCCATCTGCCGTGTAGCTGCAGCAATCTCGACAAGCGCTCAAATTAGTTCCTAAATTGAGCGTTTCAAATTAGGTTTTACTCTTTTGACTACACCGATAAATCTATCCACCAACTGAATCATCTCTTCGATCCGCTCTGGCGCAACCCAGACAATGTCGGCATCCGCGTTGAACCAGGTCATCTGGCGCTTGGCGTAGCGCCGATGATCACGTTTGAGGGCGCGCGCGCACTCTTCCGGCGTTAGCCGGCCCTGGATGGTGTCCACCATGTGACGATAGCCAATGGATTGCATGGCTTTAAGGTCGGCGCCGTACCCTTTTTTGAGCAAGTCTTTTACCTCAGACAGAAAACCGGCTGCCAGCATGGCATCAACCCTCTGATTGATGCGCTCATACAACATTTCACGCTCCATCTTCAGGCCAATTTTTAAAGTTTCAAACGGTTGTTCTGCAAAAGCATGCTCCCGGTGGTGCCGCGATATGGGTTTGCCGGTGGCTTGCACAACCTCAAGGGCCCGCAGGATGCGGTAGGTGTCATTGGGATGCAGGCGCCGGGCGGTTCCAGGATCCATGCGGCTCAGGCGCTGGTATAGCGCGTCAATACCCTGGCTGTCAGCTTCCGCTTTCAGTTTGGCGCGAATTTGCGGATCAGAAGCATCGTCCTCAAACAGGCCGTAGATCAATGCCTTGATATACAGGCCGGTTCCCCCGACCACAAAAGGCAGGATGTGCTGTTCGCAAAGCTCGGCAATAATTTGGCGGGCACGTTCGGTGTAGCGGGCCGCATCAAAGGGCTCATCCGGGGCAATGATGTCCACCATATGGTGAGTTACGCGCGCCTGCTCGTCAGCCGTGGGTTTGGCGGTACCGATATCCATGTATTTGTAGATCTGCATGGAATCTGCGCCGATGATGTGGCCCTTGAAGTGCTGCGCCAACCGGATGGCAACGCTCGTTTTGCCGATACCGGTGGGCCCGCAGATGATGATGATTTTGGGCTTGGTGGTAGTAGGATTCATAGGTCGACAATTGTTATTAGAACTTGACAATGATTATCGATTTTATGGCTCCAGACAATGAACCCATAACCAATAACAAATAACGAATAACCCTAATCCCTAACATGACACTGCCCACACATCAACGGCCCCCGCTTTTGCTCACGATGACAGTTTTTGCAGTTGGTATGAAAAGCCTTGACCAGACCAGGTTTGGAACCGACATCCTGCAGTTCATGGCAATCCGCGCAGCGCTGATCCTCGGAAGATTCATCCTCCAGGCGTTTGCCGTCCTCATAGACATGGTGGCATTCATTGCATTCTTCGATCTGGGCCAATTCATTATGATCGTCATGCTTGAAAACAGCCGGCGGGCGTTGTGGGTCTTCAAAAACCGAGTTGTCAATTACAACCATATCTTCCTGGGCCAAGGCGACGGCCGCAAAGCAACAAAACAGCATAATTAGCGCGCACGTTAATAAAACCTGAATCCGCATTCAGCGATCTCCCTATGAATGTCTCATTGCATTTAACGCATGTACCATGTCATGCAAACCTATCATCAAAATCGCCATTAACGACTGATCCAATATTTCGGATCAAATTGTATAGCCGATCCCACAAACGATTGCAACCTAGCCCAGTGAATTGAAAATGATCTGAATGCGACAGATCCCGCTTTGCGCCGATCACGGCCGCACAAATAAGATCTTGCGACAAAGTTGAGGAGCACCCGCAGAGGTGCACTGAAGCCCATTTATTTGTTGACTAAGAATATGAAATTTAAAGCAATTCTAATAATCGTAATCCGTTTTTTTTGCGTCTGATGCCCCCAAAATTCATTGACAAAAGCAGACTAAATTTATATTCTGCCTTCTTTGCCTAAAGCTGGCAAGGGGTCATTCATCTTAAAAAAAACGTTAAGTTTGAGATAATTTATCAAAATTTTTCTAGGAGAAACAGTCAATGCCAAAAGAAGTAATCGGATCAGCAATGGTGGTCGGAGGCGGTATTTCCGGAATGCAGGCGGCGCTGGACCTGGCGGATTCAGGCTACTATGTCTATCTGGTCGAGAAGGACTCATCCATCGGCGGTGTGATGTCGCAGCTGGACAAAACCTTTCCCACCAATGATTGTGCCATGTGAATTATTTCACCCAAACTGGTCGAGGTCGGCCGGCACCTGAATATAGAGCTTAAAACCCTCAGTGAAGTTAAAAACATCAAAGGCAGCGCAGGCAACTTTGAGGTCGAACTGATTCGGCAACCGCGCTATATCGATGAATCTTTGTGTATTGCCTGCGGCGCCTGCGCAGAAAAATGCCCCAAAAAGGTAGTGGATCCCTACAACGCCGGGATTGTTAAACGCAAATCCGCCTACGTGCAATATCCCCAAGCGGTTCCGTTGAAATATTGCATCGACGGAGACAGCTGTATTTACATCCAAAAAAAGAAATGCGGCGCCTGCAAAAAAATCTGCCCCACCGATGCGGTCGATTTTGACCAAAAGCCCCAGACCGAAACCCTGCAAGTGGGCTCGGTAGTGCTGGCACCGGGGTTTGCGCCATTTGATCCGTCTAAATTTGATAACTACCAGTATTCCAAACTGCCCAATGTGATGACCTCGCTGGAATTCGAGCGCATCCTGTCCGCATCCGGACCGACCATGGGGCATGTGACCCGGCAGTCCAAAGACAAAGCCGAACCCAAAAAAATTGCCTGGTTCCAGTGCGTGGGCTCCCGGGACATGAACAAATGCGACCATTCATACTGCTCTTCGGTATGCTGCATGTATGCCATCAAGGAAGCGGTCATCGCCAAAGAGCATGTTGGTGATGATTTGGATTGTGCGGTCTTTTACATGGACATTCGCACGCCGGGAAAAGATTTTGAGCGCTTTTACGACAACGCCCGTGAAAAGCACGGCATTCGTTTTATTCGCAGCCGGGTGCACTCGGTGGATCCAGTTTTGGGAACCGATGATTTGGTCATCCGCTATGTGACCGAAAGCGGCGAGATGATCAGCGAAAATTTTGATCTGATCGTGCTGTCAATCGGGATGGAAACCTCACCTGAGGTCATCGAACTTGCCAAGAAACTCAAAATCGATCTGACTGAGAGCAATTTTTGCCAGACCTCCAGCTTTGAGCCTGTGGCGACTTCCAGAAGAGGGATTTATGTCTGCGGCGCCTTCCAGGGGCCCAAAGATATTCCCCAATCAGTGGTGGATTCCAGCGCAGCCGCCAGTGCCGCCGGCGAAATTCTCAGCTCGGCCCGCAATACGCTGATCAAAAGCAAAGAAGTAGTGCCCGAGGTCAATGTGGTCAATGAGCGTCCCCGCATCGGCGTATTTGTCTGCCATTGCGGTATCAATATTGCCGGGGTGGTGGATGTGCCGGCTGTGGCCGAATACGCCGCAACCCTGCCCTATGTTGAATTTGCAACCGACAATTTATATTCCTGCTCCCAGGACACCCAGGATACCATGGCCAAAATCATCGCGGAAAAGGGCCTCAACCGGGTGGTGGTGGCGGCCTGTACGCCCAAAACCCATGAGCCGCTGTTTCAGGAAACATTGATCAACGCTGGCTTAAATAAATATCTGTTTGAAATGGCCAATATCCGTAACCAGGATTCCTGGGTTCATAAAAACAATCCCGAGCTGGCCACCAAAAAAGCCAAAGACCTGATCCGCATGGCGGTTCACAAAGTCGCCTTAATGGCGCCACTCAAAGAGGCGGAGCTCGAAATCAATCAAACTGCCATGGTCGTCGGCGGCGGCATCTCCGGGATGGCAGCCGCCAGAAGTCTTGCGCGTCAGGGGTATCAAACCCACATCATTGAAAAAGACACCCAACTGGGCGGTCAGGCCCGCAAGATTTACCGCACCGCATCCGGCGACAGCGTACCGGAAAAACTGGCCGGGCTGATCGATGAGGTCCAGAAAAATAAAAACATTCACGTTCACCTTGAGACCGAAATCAAACAGGTGGAAGGGTTTGTGGGCAATTTCGAAACCACCCTGGCGGTCAACGGTAACGAAAAGATTCTGGATCACGGCGTCGCCCTGATGGCCACCGGCGGCAAACCCTATCAGCCCGAGGAATACAACTACGGCAAAGATCCGCGTATCCTCACCAGCCTGGAGCTGGATCAAAAATTCATCAAAGATGATGCGGCCCTGAAGGGTTTGAATACGGCCGTATTCATTCAGTGCGTGGGCTCCCGCGAACCGCAGCGGCCGTATTGCTCGCGAGTGTGCTGTACGCATTCGGTTGACAATGCCCTGGAGCTCAAAAAACTCAACCCGGAAATGGATGTGTTTGTCATGTACCGCGACCTGCGGACTTATGGTGAGCGCGAAACGCTGTACAAACAGGCGCGTGAAGCCGGCGTGATTTTTATCCGCTTCAGTGTGGACAATAAGCCCGAAGTCGTCAGCGAGGGGGACAAACTGTTTGTGCGGGTCATCGACCATGTCATTGGGCGACCGGTTGAGATTGAAACCGATCTGATCAGCCTGGCGAGCGCCATTTTACCCAACGATGCGAATGATCTGGCCACCTTTTTCAAAGTGCCCTTAAACGAGGACGGATTTTTTGTCGAACGCCATGCCAAACTGGGGCCGGTTGAATTTGCCACCGACGGCGTATTTTTATGCGGCATGGCGCATTATCCCAAGCCCATCGATGAATCCATCGCCCAGGGTCAGGCGGCCGCCTCCCGCGCTGTAGCACTGCTGGCTCGCGAGACGATTTTTACCAGCGGCACCATCGCAGAAACGGATCCGACGCTGTGCAGTGAGTGCGGGGTGTGTGTCTCGGTTTGCCCCTATTCAGCGCCCTCCTTTACCGAAGAGGGGCCTTTTGCCGGCCGCGCCCAGGTCAATCCGGTGCTCTGCAAGGGATGCGGGCTGTGTGTCGCGTCGTGCCGTTCCGGAGCCATTCATCTGAAAGGCTTTGACAACGACCAGATTTTTGCCCAGATTTTTGCATTAAGTAAGGCAGTATGATATTGAACACCAAAATTGACTAAAATGAACTAAAGTGTGGAGTGACTAAAGTTATAGTGTCGCTCCGCTCCATCTTTAGTATAAATGATAGCATTCCTTCACTTTAGGCACTTTAGATCATTTCCAACTTTAGCGCACTTGTTAAAAGGAGTTTTAGAAATGTCTGATTGGGAACCCAAAATAGTTGCCTTTTTGTGCAACTGGTGCAGCTATGGTGCTGCCGACCTGGCCGGAGTTGGGCGAATGGAATATCCATCCAACATCCGCGTGGTTCGCATCCCCTGCACCGGCAGAATGGATCCTAAGTTTTTTATGGCCGCCTTGCGTGAGGGCGCGGACGGCGTCTGGGTATCCGGGTGACATCCCGGCGAATGCCATTACCTGGAAGGTAATTACTACGCCCGACGCAAGTTTGCCCTGTTTCAAAATCTGATGGAGCATATGGGAATTGAACCCGGCCGCCTGCAGTTTTCCTGGGTCTCCTCGGCAGAATCCACCAAATTTGTCCAGGTGGTCACCGAAGTCACCCAGGCCATCAAAGAACTGGGACCGAATAAAACATTAGTCAAATCCATGCCAGAGGTTGCTTAAGATGTTAAGCTACATTGATAAAATCAAGGAAATCTCCAAACGGCTCTTGGAAGAAGGCCAGGTGGAAATGATCATCGGGTTCCGCAAAGGAACCATCTCGATGATGAATGAGCCCCATTTTGCCAGATCCCCTGAAGCGGTTAAACACTTCGTCTGGGACAGCAATTGCGGTATTAATCTGTGCAATTATCTGACAAACCGCACCGAGAAAATCGGCATTCTGGCTAAAGGATGCGATTCCCGCAATATCGTGACCCATATCATTGAAAACAAAATCAAACGAGACCAGGTCGTCATTATCGGTGTCCCCTGCAAAGGGATGATCGATCGACGCAAAATGTCCGCTATGTTCGAGCAAGAGATTGATGACGTCACCGAAGATGAACATAATATTACCGTCAAAGGCGCGGGATTTGAAAAAATATTGAACAAAAAAGATGTGCTCCAGCAAAATTGCTTGGTGTGCAATCACCGCAATCCGGTTATTTATGATGAACTGGTCGCCGATTTGGTCGACGAGCAGACCGACGTAGACCGTTATGCAGATGTGCGCGAAATTGAAGCCCTGTCAACACAGGAAAAAGCGGCCTACTTTGAAAAATTGCTGGAACCCTGCATCCGGTGTTACGCCTGCCGCAATGCTTGCCCGCTGTGCTATTGCCCAACCTGTTTTACCGATGAATCCCGACCGCAATGGGTGGGCAAGGGCCAGGACGCCACGGATGTGAGCACATTTCATTTTTTAAGGGCTTACCATTGCGCCGGCCGCTGCACCGATTGTGGCGCCTGTGAGCGCTCGTGCCCGGTGGGCATCAACATGCGTGTTTTTACCAAAAAGCTTGAAAAGGATTGTCTGGAGCTGTTTGGCTGGGAAGCGGGTCTGGACCCGGATGTACGTCCGCCTCTGGACACCTATAAACCCGGCGATCCGGATGATTTTATTAAATAATATACGTCCGTTGTCCGTCGCGTGTTGTCCGTTGCCATCCCAACTAACAACTAACAACTGACAGACTAAGGTAGTCATTATGACAATCGTTAAGATAGACAAGGAGAACTGGGAAGGCGGTATCAAAAAATTATTTGAGGCGTATCGTCTGTTCGGTCCGGTCAAGGAGGCGGATTTCCACAATTTTAAGCAGCTCGAAGCCGGGCAATTGCCGGATTTAAGCTGTTTAAATACGCGCCTATCACCTAAATCGATCATTTATCCCCAAACGGAAGTGATGTTTGAATATTCTCTGGATGAAAACGACGAAGACCACCACATCCTCAAGGAAGTCGATAAAAATTATTCCCCCCAAGCAGTAATCGGCATCCGCCCCTGCGACGCCAAGGCCTTTGAGCTGGTCAGGCTTAATTTTGACACAAACGATTATAAGGATCCGTATTGGCTGAATGCATACGAAGCCACCACTCTTGTGGGGTTGGCCTGTGAATCACCGTGCACCACCTGTTTTTGCACCACTGCCGGCTGCGGCCCCTATCATGAAGAAGCGTTGGATGTTCTGCTGATTGACAACGGCGACCAATACTGGGCCAAGGTTCTCAGCGACAAGGGTGAAGCCTTTCTGGCAGCGGCCGGATGGACAGAAGCGGTAGACGAGCAGCCCGCCGTAAAAGAAATTGAGGCCAAAAAGAAGGCCGCCGAAGAAAAAATATCGGCTTTTGTCAAGACTGACAACCTGCGGCAAATCGACACCAACGAATTATACGCAGCCAAATTCTGGGAGGAAGTTTCCTTTTCATGCATCAACTGCGGCACCTGCACTTATGTGTGCCCGACCTGCTGGTGTTTTGATATCCAGGATGAAAACCGCGGCAGCAGGGGTTGTCGCATTCGCAACTGGGACAGCTGCATGTACCCGCTGTTTACCCTGCATGGTTCCGGTCACAATCCCCGGGGCACACAGTTGCACCGGGTTCGTCAGCGATTTATGCATAAGCTCAAATATTATGTCGATAAATATAACGCCGGCATACAATGCGTCGGCTGCGGCCGCTGCATCCGTCTTTGCCCGGTAAATATCGACATCCGCCGCGTTTGCGGCTATATGAACAGCCACGTCGCTTCAGCAGATGCATGCGAAGTTTAATGGTTTGAATGGTTAAGGGGGATCATCGTGTTAAATCCATATCTACCTTATCCGGTTCGCATTGATAACATCAGTGTTGAAACCGAAGATAAAAATTTGAAAACGTTTAGATTTGTTTTCTTGAATCCGGAAGATGAAGAAAAATTCAGCTACCGCGCCGGTCAGTTTGCCGAACTGTCTGTGACCGGCAAAGGCGAAATACCGATCGGAATTGCCTCATCGCCGACGGAAAAAGGCTACGTTATGTTTACCGTCAACAAGGTGGGGCTGGTATCGTCATATCTGCACGCCATGAAAGAAGGCGATATCATGGGTATTCGCGGTCCCCTGGGCAACTGGTATCCATGGGAGCAAATGGAGGGTAAAAACGTATTGCTGATCGGCGGCGGATTTGCTTTCACCACCCTGCGTTCATCGATCGTTTACATGCTGGATCCGGCCAACAGATCTAAATTTAAGGATATTCATGTTATCTATGGTGCTCGCACACCGGGCATGTTGATGTACTGGGATGAGCTGATTGAGTGGGAAAAAAGAGATGACATCAACATGCACATTACCGTCGACGGCACCGATGATCCCAACTGGAAATACAACACCGGTTTTACGCCGACCATCACCGAGCAAAAAGCGCCCCCGGGCGGCGAAGACACATATGCCATCGTGTGCGGCCCGCCCATCATGATAAAGTTTACCCAGCCGGTGTTGGATAAAATCGGTTATACGGATGATCGCATTATCATGTCACTTGAAAATCGCATGAAATGCGGTATCGGCATGTGCGGCCGCTGCAATATCGGCAAGGAATTCGTTTGTAAAGACGGGCCTGTTTTTACCCTTGAAGAAATCAACAAAACCCCCCGGGAGTATTAAGGCACAAAATCCCCCCTCGTTTTTTATTAACCAACTAATATTACTTGTTATTATAATTTAAAGGACATTGAAAACAGTCGGTTTGCAGTTTGAAAACAAATGTGCATCTTTTATGTTGACAATGTGATGCCAATTACGATAAAAAATGCTTTTTAAATTTAAGCTCAAAAGGCTGCGGCCGCAATAGATAACCTTTTACATATTAATCATCAACAAGGAGGATGTTTAAATGCCAAGTGTAGAATTCATGGGAAAAGAATTTACGGTCGACGAAGACGGATTCATCGATTCATATGACAACTGGTGCGAAGAGTGGGTCCAATGGGTTAAAAAAGAAGAAGGCATCGAGGAGCTGAATGAAGAGCACCAAAAAGTGATCGATGTGCTGCGCGACTACTATGAGAAAAACGGTATTGCCCCGATGGTTCGCGTGCTTTCCAAAGTCACCGGTTTCAAACTGAAACATATCTATGAATTGTTTCCATCCGGACCGGGTAAAGGCGCCTGTAAGATGGCCGGCCTTCCAAAACCCACCGGATGTGTCTAATCTTCCGAAATCCTGAACACATTTTATTTTCAAAAGGCCCTGCAGCTTGTGCAGGGCCTTTTTGTTTAGGAGGGCCTTATGATTTTAAGCGTGAAAACCTCAACGCGCACCGAGTTGATTGATATTACATCCCAGATTGCAAAAGCGGTTAACAAATCCGGCATTCGCGACGGCCTGTGCATGCTGTACGTGCCTCACACCACCGGCGCGGTGACCATCAATGAGAGCGCCGATCCAAGCGTGCGCGGTGATATTATGATGGTCTTAAACCAGATCGTTCCCTGGGAAGCCAATTATAAACACATGGAAGGCAACTCGCCGGCGCATGTGAAAGCAACACTGGTCGGTGCATCTGAGTTGATCGCCATTGAAAACGGCGCTCTGGTGCTCGGCACCTGGCAGGGAATTTTTTTCTGTGAATTTGACGGGCCGCGAACGCGCAAGATCCATGTGCACATAATGGATGCAAAATTCCAATCCTAATTGCATGGAAATTAATGAGAAGCAAAATTTACAAATAGTTGCAGCGCATTAAAAAACCGACACAATAGGCCAAATTAGCTATCAAGGAATAAGGATGAAAATCTTTATTATCGCATTAATTTCCACCCTGTGGGCGAGACGGAGGCTTCCATCTGCCGCGTTATTAAGGACGAAACATAGTTCTCTATAGCTTCGCCCTTAAATGCCTTGCATATGAAAGCTTCCGACTCGTGCAATATTCAAAAGGACATTAAGCCATGAATCCATGGAAATTAACATCATTTCATTAATTTTCATGCAATAATCATAAGGATATTAGGTTATGAACAGTCCTGCTGAAGTGAACATCGATGATGTCGACCGCGCAATTTTAAACCGGATTCAGTCCGATTTCCCCCTGACCCCCCGGCCTTACCGCACCATCGGCCAGGAGCTGGAAATATCGGAGGATGACGTTTTAAAGCGCGTCCGACGGTTGAAAGACGCTGGGATTATCCGTCGAATCGGCGGCAATTTCACGCCGCCCGCGTTGGGATTTGTCAGTACCCTGTGCGCTGCCAAAGTGCCGCCCGATAAAATCAAGCAATTTGCCCGAGTCGTAAACCGTTATCCGGGGGTTACCCACAACTATCGTCGCGAAAATTCGTTTAATGTCTGGTTTACGTTTATTGCCCCCAGCATGGATGAAATAGAAGCCAACCTGAAACAAATCGCAGCGGAAACCGGTGTTACCGATATCCTTAATCTACCGGCAACTGATGTGTTTAAGATTAAAGCGGAGTTTAAAATATAGGTTCAAAGGTTCTGGGTTCAAGGTTCAAAGGTTCAGAGTTCTTAACCTCTGAACCCTGAACGCGGAACCCTGAACCTGATAGTTAAATAGGCGTTGCTGGCTTTAGGAAGCAGCCCAAATCATTGAAGAGCCTTGTTGAATATGAAGGATTTACGCATTGCTGCTGTTATATTGAATTGCCCGATGGGTCGAATTGCCGATAATCTGGATCGCATGGCCGGGTGGGTTGAAGCCGCCCAAAAAGAGGGCGCGCAATTGGTTTGTTTCCCCGAGATGAACATTACCGGGTACAGCACCCGCGCCAATATACAAAAGGTAGCCGAGCGCGTGCCGGGGCCCATCAGTGAGTCGGTAGCGGCAATGGCACAAGAATTTGATATCGCCGTTCTGGCCGGATTAGCCGAGGCCGACCTTGCCGGCCGCGTGTTTGCCAGTCACCTGGTAGCCACCACCCAGGGCATCGTTGGCGTATACCGCAAAGTCCATATCGCCCCTCCCGAACAGCAAATTTTCACGGCAGGCGATACCATCCCGCTGTTTGACATCAACGGGTTCAAACTGGGTATCCAACTCTGCTATGATGTCCATTTTCCCGAACTTGCCACACGCATGGCCCTTGACGGGGCCGATGCGCTCTTTATGCCGCACGCCTCTCCGCGGGGCACACCCGTTGAAAAATTTGATTCCTGGATGCGGCACCTTTCCGCGCGCGCCTTTGACAACGGTCTATACGTGATTGCCTGTAATCAGACCGGCGACAATCAAAACGAGCTCAAGTTTCCCGGTCTGGCGATCGCGCTGGATCCGGCCGGCCACATCCTCAAAAAAGATACCGGCGGCACCGAAAATATGATTGTCGCTGACCTTAAGGCCGAGGAGATAGCAAACGTCAGGGGCCACCGCATGCGCTATTTTCTGCCCAATCGCCGACCGGATCTCTATTGATCGGATCAGTGGTCAATATACCAGCTGCGGGTAAGCTGTCTCTGCCATATCGCTCACAAACGATCATCAATCGCCAGCCGTTAGGTAAGAACGCCGCGACTATTATCGCACACAAATCCTGATTTTCAGTTGACACCGCTTTGTGACCAGTGATAGCCATTTAGGCATCTGCATTCCTATGGGTTACCTCCGGGGAGCCGCAGTACACTTGCGGAGTGGGGTGATCAAAAAACTTTCCAAATCGCATTTCAGCATGACACAACGAAAGGAGGACTTTTATGACAGGAAAACTGTGTAAGGTACTCGTTTGCGTATGCATTTCACTGGCGTTTCTGACAGCGGCCGTATCACCGACTCTTGCCGGTAAATAAGGACGACACCCTATATTTCTCATGGAAAAAAGAATTGGAGAGCTTGGACCGTTACTTTAATACCGCCCGGGAAGGCATGATCGTCAGCCGGCAGATTTGTGACGACCTTTTGTACCGCGATCCGGACACGCTGCAGTACAAGCCCCTGCTGGCCAAATCATACAAATGGCTTGATAACACCACCATGGAATTTGAGCTGCGCCAGGGCATCACCTTCCACAATGGTGAAAAATTCGATGCGGATGATGTGGTCTACACCATCAATTTTGTCAGCAATCCGGACAACAAAGTTTTGGTGCAACGTAATGTTAACTGGATCGATCGTGCTGAAAAATTAGGCCCCTATAAAGTCAAGCTGTATTTGAAACAGCCCTTTCCGTCCGCTCTCGAATATCTGGCCGGCAATATCCCCATCTATCCGAACGAATATTATGCCAAAGTGGGCCCCAAGGGTTTCGGCATCAAACCCATTGGCACCGGACCTTACAAGGTCGTGGAGCATGAGGTGGGCAAGCGAATCGTTTTTGAAAAAAATGAGAATTACTTCAAAGACAGCCCCAAAGGGCAACCCTCGATCGGCCGTCTGGTCCAGCGCACCATTCCGGAAGACACCACCATGGCAGCCGAATTGATGACCGGCGGGCTCGATTGGATCTATCAGGTTCCCAAGGATCAAGCCGACAGCCTGGCCAATGTTCCCAACGTCCAGGTGTTGAAGGCTGAAACAATGCGGGTGGGCTGGCTGGTAATGGATGCCGCCGGTCGCACCGGTGAGAATCCGTTTCAAAAAGCCGCGGTCAGAAAAGCCGTCAGCCATGCTATCGATCGTGAAGCCATCTCCCGCAATTTGGTCGGCGGGCAATCGCGGGTGATTCATTCGCACTGTTTCCCAACCCAGTTCGGCTGCACCGCTGATGTCGTCAAATACGATTATAACCCCGCCAAGGCAAAAAAACTGCTGGCCGAAGCCGGCTATCCCAATGGCTTTGAAATCGACCTGCATGGGTACCGCAATCGTCCGTATGCCGAAGCCATGATCGGCAACCTGCAGACGGTGGGCATCAAGGCCAATCTTAAGTTCCTGAAATATTCCGCCCTGCGGGAAAAAGTGTACGGCAACAAAGTCACCTTCAACTTTACGACCTGGGGCTCGTACGGTGTCAATGACATCTCCAACATTACCGGTCGCTTTTATAATTTTACCGAAGTGGACTTTGCCAGAGATGAGCAAGTGCGCGATTGGCTCAAAGAAGGCGACTCAACCATTGATCGTGACAAGCGTAAAGCCGTTTATAATAAGGCGCTGAATCGAATCGCCGAGGAGGCTTACGTTCTACCGCTGTTTACCTGGGTAGCCAATTACGCTTTTTCCAAGGAACTGGATTTTAAACCGTACCCGGATGCGGTACCGCGTTTCTTTCTGGCAAAATGGAAATAAACCGCTAAACCGCCCGAACGGGAGCACCGCAAGATGCTCGTTTATACCGGAAAGCGAATTCTGCTGGCCTTGCTGGTGGCCGTAGTGGTCTCCTTTATAAGTTTTATGATTCTGAATCTTTCAGGAGACCCTGCCATTGCACTGGCCGGCGCCGACGCAAGCCCAGAAGAAATCAAATTCGTTCGGGAAAAATATGGACTCGACCGTCCGCTTCTGGTCCAGTACCTGGAATGGGCCGGTCGAGCCATAAAGGGCAATTTCGGCGAATCGCCCTATTTCAACCAGCCCGTCAAAGATATCATCGGCGACCGCATCGGTGTCACACTCATTTTGGGGATGTGCGCATTTTTGTTTGCTGTTTGCCTGGCCATCCCGCTGGGTGTGATTGCCGCCATCCGACCCAACACCTGGATCGACCGCATGGCCTTGACCATCTCGGTCTTTGGTCAGGCCATGCCCAATTTCTTTTTCGGTCTGATTCTCATTATTGTATTGGGTGTAATACTGCGTTGGCTGCCCATATCGGGCGACGATAGCTGGAAACATTTTATTATGCCGGCCATCGCACTGGGCTACTATGCCTCACCTTCCCTGATGCGTTTGACCCGCACCGGCATGATGGAGGTGTTGGCGTCCGATTACATTCGGACCGCTCGATCAAAAGGATTGCGGGCGGGCCCGGTTTTATTCAAACATGCCCTGCGCAATGCCATTATTCCCGTGGTATCTTTGGCCTTTGTGCAGTTCGGATATATGCTGGGCGGCGCCTTTGTAATTGAATATGTCTTTGCCGTCAACGGTGTGGGCTTTCTGGCCGTACGCTCCATCGAGCGCGCGGATTTGCCCGTTGTGCAAGCCATCGTCTTATTGCTGTCGGTCATTTATGTGACCATGACATTACTGTCCGATATTTTAAACGCGTATCTGGACCCGCGCATACGGGTCAAGTGAGCAACACAATGAACACGGACATCAGCAGCCCCTTCAAGGAAATCAATTTTCCGACGCCCCACCAGATGACCTTGCGCCAAGCCAGACGTCATTTGGGTTTTCTGTTGGGCGGCCTCGTTTTGCTGCTGATCATTTTGATGGCGTTGCTGGCACCGCTGCTGGCACCGCACGACCCCTACCATCAGAATCTTTCCAAACGCCTCACACCTCCCATATGGCATGACAAAGGAAGCTGGGACCACCCTCTGGGGACCGATAACCTGGGGAGAGACTATTTAAGCCGCCTAATGTACGGTGCCCGCATTTCGCTGATTATCGGAGTGGCGGCCATGCTAATCTCGGGTGTGATCGGAACCACCATGGGGGTGTTGGCCGGCTATTTTGGCGGGCGGGTGGACATGGTGGTCAATGCCATGATCTCCATTCGCCTGGCGCTGCCGATTATGCTGGTGGCGCTGGCGGTGGTCGCTCTGGTGGGCGGATCGTTGCTGATTGTCGTGCTGGTTTTAGGCCTGATGATATGGAACCGCTTTGCACTGGTGATGCGCGCCTCAACCCAACAATTGCGCTCCATGGACTATGTTAGTGCCGCCAAGGCCGCCGGCTGTTCAACCCTCAGAATCATCCTGACCGAAATCATGCCCAATATCCTCAACAACCTGATTGTGGTGGCCACCCTGGAGATCACCCGGGCCATATTGATCGAAGCATCACTGTCGTTTTTGGGCATGGGGGTCCAACCACCGCTGCCCTCCTGGGGCCTGATGGTCGCAGAGGCCAAAGGGTTCATGCTCTTTAGCCCTTGGATGATTGCCGTGCCCGGTGCAGCCATTTTTATACTGGTCCTTTCCATTAACTTACTCGGCGACGGTATCCGAGACATCACGGCTCCGGAGGGACGATCGTGAGCGCTTTGCTTGAAGTCAAAGACCTGCATGTGGACATCCCCCTGGCAGCCGGCGTTTTGCATGCGGTCCGCGGGGTGGACTTCTCCGTCCAGCGCGGCCAGACGCTTTCGTTGGTGGGTGAATCCGGTTGCGGCAAATCGTTGAGTGTTCTGGCCGTCATGAATCTTTTGCCCAAAAAAGCCAAATGGCATGCGGACACCATTGCCTTTGATGGTCAACCGATGGATGGCATCAGCGAGCGTCGCATGGCCGACATTCGCGGCAGTAAAATGGCCATGATCTTTCAAGAACCCATGACCTCTTTGAATCCCTGCTATACCATCGGCAACCAGTTGGAAGAAGCTTTGCTGAGACATAAACAGACCTCTCGCCATGAAGCCCGGGAACGCGCGATATTTTTGCTTGAAAAGGTTGGCATCACGGCAGCCGCCAGCCGCTTAAAACAATATCCCCATCAACTGTCCGGCGGTTTGCGACAGCGGGTGATGATCGCCATGGGGCTGATGTGCGACCCGCCTCTAATCATCGCCGACGAGCCGACGACAGCGCTGGATGTCACCATTCAGGCCCAGATCCTGGCCCTGCTGGCATCATTACAGGAAGAATTCGATATGGGGATGATTCTGATCACCCATGATCTGGGCGTGGTCGCCCGCATGGCCGATCAGGTCGCAGTGATGTACTGCGGTCAGGTGGTCGAGACTGGCAAGGCAGCCGATCTGTTTGAAAATCCACTGCATCCCTATACCCAGGGGCTTTTGGGGTGCATCCCCATTCCGGGGAAAACCGAGCCCGGCGAGCACCTCGGGTCCATTCCGGGAATTGTGCCAACACCCATCGGTCAGCAGACGGGGTGTGTTTTCCAAAATCGGTGTGCATATGTGTTTGCTGATTGCACTTCAGCAGAGGTTGGGCTGATTCAGATTTCAGCCGGCAGAGAATATCGCTGCCTGCTGGACACCCGAACCTGCCAACAGAACATGAACGAAGGCCAATCCAGATGACAGCAGCCTTATTACATACTGAGGACGTCACCAAGGTCTATCAGGTTAGCGCCGGTCTTTTCAGAGGCAAGCTGCCGCTGACCGCCGCCAACGGTGTCAGCATTCAGGTTAATCAAGGGGAGGTCGTCGGGCTGGTGGGGGAATCGGGATGCGGCAAGAGTACGATTGCTAAAATCATCCTCGGTCTTGAAGGGGCAACATCCGGTCAGGTCTATTTTGACGGGCAACCTCTGGCCAATATCGACCGTAAGGAAAGGGCCCGTCGCATACAGCCCATTTTCCAGGATCCGTATTCTTCCTTAAATCCGCGAAAATCGATCGGCTCGATTATTTCGCTCCCCTATCGAGTACATCAAATCGGCAATAGATCCGAAATGGACGCAAGGGTTTCTGAAATCATGGAAACCGTGGGGTTGCCGCCCCGCTTTATGCACAGCTATCCCAATCAACTTTCCGGAGGTCAGCGACAGCGAGTCGCCATCGCTCGGGCGCTGGTCATGAAACCCGAATTGGTCATTTGTGACGAGCCCACTTCGGCCCTGGATGTATCGGTTCAATCCCAAATCCTGAACCTGCTGCTGGACCTTCGCAAAACCCGCGGGTTGACATACCTGATTATTACCCACGACCTTTCGGTTGTCGAACACATTGCTTCGCGGGTGGCGGTGATGTACCTGGGCCGCATTGTGGAAGAGGCCGCCACCGAAAAGCTGTTTAGGAATCCCCGCCATCCATATACCCGGGCGCTGCTCGCTTCTGTTCTGACACCGGAACCCAGGCTGGGATTGCCGGAAACCCACCTGGGCATTGCCTACCCCAACCCGATTGATCCACCACCGGGGTGCACCTTTCATCCCCGCTGCCCCGAGGCAACGGAACGCTGCCAGAAAGAATCCCCTCAGGCGGTGGTTGAAGACGATCATATGGTGGCGTGTTACCTCGCCCACACTTCTCATTAATTTTCTTACAAGATTCAAGTACGAATTAGAGGGGCTCTATAAATACTCTCAGCTTGCCACCGCAGACATCACCGCCTTTGGTGCCCAAGTCATCTGTGAGGTCAATTTCAACGATCTCAGGCTGCCGCGTGACCAGGGTGCTGCGCAAGGCGGCGCTGCGCGCCTGGTTTTCCCCGCAGCCGCCTCCGATCGTCCCATAAATGGTGCCGTCCACGCAGATCAACATCTTGGCGCCAACCTCTCTGGGTGTGGAGCCCGATGTTTCAACGATCGTGGCCAAACAAACCGCAACATCCTGTTGTTTGAGCTGCGATAGCTTTTTAAATAGTTCCAGATCGGTCATTATTCAATACCTATGGCATTCCTTAAGGTGCGCGCCTGAGCCGGGCCTTTTCGGCGGACACACACCAGCTCGGAGACAATCGACAGCGCAATTTCTTCAGGCGATTCAGCGCCGATGGGCAAACCGATGGGTGTAAACACTTCGTCTAACCTTTTTTGCGGAAGGCCCTTTTCCGCCAGTGCTTCAAGTACAAAACGCACCCGGCGGCGGCTGCCGATAAGGCCAACATAAACGGTTTTCTTATTGATAATTTCAACCAAACAGTCCACATCGTGTTCATGGCCCCGGGTGATGATCACGACATAGGTGGCGGGGCCAAAGGACATGTTGTGCAGCGCAACAGAAAAGTCCTCGGCAATGACTTTGCAGCCCGGAAAACGAGCAGGGCTGGCAAAATCAGAACGATCGTCAAGGACTGTGACTTGAAAGCCCAGTTTTTGTGAAAATTGGGCCAACGGAACAGCAATGTGGCCTGCGCCGCAGATCACCAAATGCGCATCCGCGCAAAGGACGTTCAGAAAAATCCGGCAGTCGGAATCAATATTAACAATCGCGCTTTTATTCTCCTTGAGCGCCTGTTGCGCAAGGCGTCCGACTCGCGAATCCAGTTGTTTGGCATCCAGCGAGCCCTCCATAGAACCATCCTGACGGACAATGGCTTTTTGACCGGGATCGATACCCGGCATCTTTGATTCCAGGACGGTTGCCAGACAGAAGCTTTCTTGTTTTTCTAAAAGCTCAACTATACGCGCATGCACATCCATAAGTTCACCGAATTGAGCACAGTCGATTAATTCTACCGACCGCGAATTGTTACCCGTTATGACGATAATAACGCACGGAGTCCGTCGAGTAAATAGCCAGCGCAATCCAAATCAGAATAAACGTGACCACCTGGGCGCTTGCAAAAGGCTCATCATAGAAGAACACCGCCAGGATAAACATGCAGCTGGGGGCAATGTACTGCAACAACCCCAGGGTTGATAGATACAGTCGCCGGGCGCCCAGAGTAAAAAACAGCAACGGAAAAGCGGTTACCACCGCGCAGCCCATCAGCATCAAGTCGAGTTTGAAACTGACGCGAAAAATCGCGCCCTGCCCCAGGCGATCGAGATAAACAAGGTAAACCAGAGCCGGGATCGAAAGCCACAGGGTTTCAACGGTCAAACCGACCACCGAGCTGACAGGCGCAACTTTACGGATCAGCCCGTAAAATCCAAAAGATATGGCCAGCGTTAAGGCAATCCAGGGAAACACGCCAAAGTAAATGGTTAGATACAATACGCCGGCAGTGGCCAGGGCTACCGCCACAATCTGTGGTGTTCGCAATCTTTCTTTCAGAAAAACCATTCCCAGGACCACATTGACCAGGGGATTGATGTAATACCCCAGACTGGCCTGCAGCAGGTGATCATTGTTTACCGCCCAGATATACAACAGCCAGTTTCCCCCCACAATCAGCCCTGTAAATAAAAGGATCAGTAGTGTGCGCGGATTTTTAAGGACCGCCACAAATTCCTGCCAGCGCCGCATCAATATAATCAACGGCACCAGCAAGAAAAAAGACCAGACAATGCGGTGTAGAATAATTTCGATTGCCGGTACCGACCGCAGAGCCTTCCAGTATATCGGGCTGATGCCCCAGATCAAAAAGGCGGCTACGGCATAGATAACACCCCACAGGGAATCCGAAGCGGTTGTTAATTGTGCTGTTTGGGTCTGATGGGTTTGCAAAGGATTGGTTTCGCCTTTCAGAATTACTTAAAATTTTAAAATCATATCCGTCTGAATCCGTCGTGCAGGCACCATACGCTAACACATGAACGGCGTCAATTAGCTTTTTGGGGACCCGAAAAGAGGTTTGACTTTAAAAAATGAATCTCCTATTTATCGTAATAGCTCGGGACATACTATAAAATAAAACCACGACGAGCACGAAGCGCACGAAAAAAAAATTCAGGGAGACACAAATGATGGAAACCAAGGTAACCCGGATGCTGGGAATTAAGTATCCGATCATCGGCGGCACCATGATGTGGATCAGCGATGCCAATTTTGTGGCGGCGGTCTCAAATGCCGGCGGACTCGGTGTTCTGGCTTCGGCCATGTACGATTCGCAGGAGGCGTTCGCAGATGCCATCGATCGCATCAGAGAGCTGACCGACAAGCCCTTTGCGGTCAACATCAATCTGTTTCCCGCCATGCGCCAGATGGACAATGAGGTCTACATGTCGGTCTTAGAAGAAAAGGCCGTCAAAATCGTCGAGACCTCCGGTCATTCAGCCCCGGAGGCGCTTTGCCGGCGTTTCAAACAGGCTGGAATGATCTGGATTCACAAATGCGTCGGCGTGCGCTATGCCCAAAAAGTGCAGGATCTGGGAGCTGATATCGTCACCGTTGTGGGCTATGAAAACGGAGGGGCCACCGGGAAACTGGATATCGGCACACTGGTCCTGGTGCCGGCGGTGGTGGATGCGGTTCGCATTCCGGTCATCGGCGGCGGCGGTGTTTCCGATGGCCGCAGTTTAATGGCAGTGCTGTCGCTGGGGGCGGGAGCCGCCATCATGGGAACCCGTCTGCTGGTCACCCGGGAGTGCCCGATCCACGACAACCTGAAAAATGCCCTGATCGGCGCCAGCGAGCTGGACACTACCCTGATTATGCGCTCCCTGAACGCCACCCACCGCGTCTGGCGCAATCCGGCTGCGCAAAACTGTGAGGACCTTGAGGCCTGCGGCGCTGATTTTCCGGAAATCATGGAAGTGGTCTCCGGTCTGCGGGCTAAGAAAATGTATGACGAGGGCGATCTGGCCGAAGGGGTCCTAGCATGCGGGCAGGGTATCTGTTTTGCCCGAGAAATTTTACCGGTAAAAACACTTTTTGACGGTATCATGTCACAGGCCGATGATATCAGAAATAAGATGCACGCCGCCTGATAGCAAACGAAGAATTGAAAGCGTCTCACGCAAACCCGCCCGCCTCGCCTTGCTCGCATGGCGGGCGTGGGACGCTAAGGCACAAAGACTAAAGTTAGTTATCAAAAATGAGCTTGGCGGCTTTGCGTGAGGTTTTATTTGAATAGATCAATTTAGATCATTGAAAGGATTATATATGCCTGCAACATCAAATTTTAAGGTGCAGATAGATGGCCACGCTGCCTGGCTGATTTTAAATCGACCTGAAAAGCGCAATACTATGGGCATGTCATTTTATACTGAAATGGAGGAATTGCTCGATGATCTGGACCGGGACACCCGTGTCCGCGTGGTGATTATAAAGGGCGAAGGCAAAAGTTTCAGTGCCGGGACCGATCTTGAAGAGGCCGCGACGCTGCTTGCCCAAAGCTCTGCGGATGGCCGTGAACGCATGCGAAAAGATATCACGGCCCTGCAGCGCGCATTTACAAAAATAGAACAATGCCGCAAACCGGTCATCGCGGCCATTCACAGCCATTGCATCGGCGGAGCCGTTGATATGATTTGTGCTTGTGATATTCGTCTGGCAACAAGTGATGCGCTTTTCAGCATTCGCGAAACACGCATGGGTATTATTGCTGATGTGGGTACGCTTCAGCGTTTGCCGTATATCATCGGTCAAGGCTGGTTTAGAGAACTGGCCTTCACCGGACGAGATTTTACCGCCCAGGAAGCGCATCAAATGGGCCTGGTGACGCGTCTCTATGAAGACCGCCCTGCCCTGTATGATGCCGCAAAACAACTGGCAGACCAGATCGCAGCCTGCCCGCCGCTAACCGTTCAGGCAACCAAGGAAGTCATCAATTTCAGCCGCGATAACGGTATTGCCGCCGGTTTAGCGTATGTGGCCCAGAAAAATGCGGCCGCGATGCCGTCTGAAGATCTTATGGAAGCCATGGCGGCATTTAAGGAAAAAAGAAAGCCGGTGTTTAAGGGAAAATAAATTCTGTGCTACCGCACAGAATTTAGTATTAGTTATTGGTTTATCGTTATTAGAAAAGATCGCGGCTTGAGTAAAGCTCGATATGATTAATTTTTTACCAATAACAAATAACGAATAACAAATAACTCTGAGACATAGCGAGATAAATACCATGCCAAAACAGAAGATAGGTGCTTTAGACGGCGTCACCGTGATTGACTTGTCGCGACTTTTACCCGGCCCTTACTGCTCGATGATCCTGGCGGATCACGGTGCCCGGGTCATCTCAATTGAAAGTCGCAGATTCATCGACGATGGCCTCTTTTTCGACACGGTAAATCGCAATAAGGAACACATGACGCTCAACCTCAAATCCCGAGAAGGCCGACAAATTTTTTATAAGTTGATTGAGAATGCAGACGTTATGCTGGAAGGCTTCAGGCCCGGTGTGGTTGAACGGCTGGAGGTTGACTACGAACGTGTCAGCCGCGTAAATCCCAAAATCATTTACTGCTCCATAACCGGCTTTGGCCAGTCCGGCCCTTTTGTCGATCGCGTCGGACATGACGTCAATTATCTGAGCACATCCGGTGTGTTAAATCTGATGGGCGAACCGGATCGTCCGCCGTCGATTCCCGGAATACAAATTGCCGACATTGGCGGCGGCGCCATGAACGCGGCCATCGGCATATTACTGGCGCTTTATGCCAGGCAAAACACCGGCAAAGGTCAATACATCGATATCTCGATGACCGACGGTCTGGTGGCCTTTTTGCCCGCGGTTTTGCATTTCCAACAAAAGGACAGTCAGGAGCCCCGCCGGGCTGATGCCATTTTTTCTCACCGCTACGCCTGTTACAACACCTATGAAACCGCCGATGGACGGTTCCTATCCATCGGTGCTGTGGAAAACCGTTTCTGGCAAAAGCTGTGCGACCATTTGGCGGTTCCCGAATATGCTGCGCTGCAATATGATGACAGTCACCGCCAGGAAATCACAGAATTTATGCGCTCCGCCTTTAAAAAGAAAACCCTGGCAGAGTGGGAAAATGAACTGGCAGATCTGGAAATATGCTGGAGCCCGATTCAAACCTTTTCAGAAGTGGTCGCGGATCCGCTGTTTAAAGAACGTGAGATGATTTTGGATGTGGCGGAAAAAAGCGGTAAAAAACAGACGGTCATCGGGGTGCCCGTAAAGTTAAGCGACACGCCGGGGTCGGTTCGCACAGCCGCTGTGGACTTTGGCCAAAGCACCGCTTCGATATTGCAGGAGCTGGGCTACTCTGAAAAAGAAATT
>JASJAN010000057.1 GCA_030066985.1 Desulfobacterales bacterium | reverse complement strand
TTTTCCTGGGCATCAGCATCGGTATGGCCGTGAATTTGATTTTTGTGGGCCTGCAGATGGCTGGACAGATATCCGGTTACCAGATGGGCCTGGCGCTGGCGCGCGTTATGGATCCGTCCGCCGGTCAGCAGGTGCCGCTGCTGTCACAATTTTATCAGCTGTTTGCCTTTTTAATGTTTCTGATCCTCAATGCCCATCATTGGTTTTTAAAGGCCCTGGCAGAAAGCTTTCAGCTGGTCCCGCCATTCGGGTTCAGGTTCAGCGGATCGTTGATCGAACAGTTGATGGGCATGGCCGGCAATATGTTTGTGATTGGCATCAAGGTGGGCGCGCCGATTATTGCCGCCTTATTGTTGACCAGCATTGCCTTTGGCCTGATTGCCCGCACCGTGCCCCAGATGAACATTTTATTCGTGGCCATGCCGCTGAAAATCATGATCGGGCTGTTGTTTATTGGTTTTAGCTTGCCGTATCTGTCAGCATTTTTAAAAACCGTGTTTGGCCAGCTGGGCGACACCATATTTTTATTGATGAGAGCCGCTTCTTAACACGATAACCGAGGTCTCCGATGCCATCAAGCGAAGGGCAAGAACGCACAGAAAAAGCAACCCCGAAACGCCGTCAGCAGGCCAGGCGCAAAGGACAGGTTGCCAGCAGCAGGGAGATACCTTCTGTGCTGATCTTAATGACTGCCATGGGATTTTTCTATTTTGCAGGCACCTGGATGTTCTGGAACCTATCTGAAGTGGTCGGTGGTATTTATCAACAGCTGGACACCTTGCGAATCGAGACGGATACCGATCTGACAGCCGTCGCCATTGAAATGTTTGAAAAGCTGTTGGTCATCTTGGTACCGTTTTTTGTGCCAGTCTTGATCGCCGGTCTGGCAGGCAACATTGGTCAGATTGGATTCGAGATGCACTCCCAGCCCATGCGTCCTAAATTGGCCAAATTCAATCCAATTTCGGGATTGAAAAAGCTGGTTTCTTTAAAAGCGCTGGTGGAGCTGGCCAAATCCATCATTAAAATTCTGATCGTTGGCGCAATTGGCTATGGGGTGGTTAAAAAGGAAATGACCCAGTTTCCGACTTTAATGCAGCAGGAGGTCGGAGAGATTCTGGTGTTTATCGGTACAGTGGCCTTCAAACTCTTTTTTTTAGTATGCCTGGTGCTGATTATTTTGGCGATTCTGGATTACATTTATCAACGCTGGCAGCACGAAGAAAACCTAAAGATGACCAAACAGGAAGTCAAAGACGAGCGCAAGCAAACCGAAGGTGATCCAAAAGTCAAAGGGCGGATTCGAAAGGTGCAGATGGAGATGGCCATGCGCCGCATGATGGAGGCCGTACCCGATGCAGATGTGGTAATTACCAACCCCGTTCATTTGGCCGTGGCGTTAAAGTTTGATGCGGCTCAGATGGTGGCACCCACGGTGGTTGCCAAAGGCGCCGGTCCGGTGGCGGAAAGAATAAAAGAAATTGCGCGCGAACATCAGGTGCCGCTTGTTGAAGATAAGCCCTTGGCCCAGACCCTGTACAAGATGGTTGAGATCGGTGAGTTCATACCAGCGGAGCTCTATCGTGCAGTGGCTGAAGTGCTGGCATATGTCTACCGTCTCAAAGGCGTGTATCAGACGGCTTAATCGAGGTTCTGAAATCTCACGCAAAGACGCAAAGGCGCAAGGTGAAAGCGCAACCCGGTTTGGTGATCGAATCGTTTAAAAGATTCGCTTGTTTATAAATAAAAACACTAAAGGTAAGTGAATGGCAGATCAAACGCAAATAACAGGCCAGATGCCTACGATTACCAAAAACAGCGATGTTATGATGGCTGTAGCTGTGGTTGGCATCCTGGTATTTATGGTCATGCCCTTGCCAACCTTTTTGTTGGATCTGCTATTGTCCTTTAGCATCACGCTTGCGTTGATCATCTTGCTGGCCAGCATGTATGTGCCGCGAACGTTGGATTTGCCTGCGTTCCCATCGATCTTGCTGCTGGCAACCCTGTTCCGATTGTCACTCAACGTCGCTTCTACTCGGATTATATTGCTACATGGCCAAGAAGGAATTTCTGCCGCCGGTAAGGTCATACAGTCCTTTGGTGCCTTTGTGGTCGGCGGAAACTATCTGGTGGGCATTATCGTTTTTTTAATCCTGGTGGCCATCAATTTTATGGTGATTACCAAAGGGGCTGGCCGAATTGCTGAGGTGGCGGCGCGATTCACCCTGGATGCGATGCCCGGTAAACAGATGAGCATTGATGCCGATTTGAATGCGGGCTTGATCACTGAAAAAGAGGCACGTGAAAGACGTGAAGAAATTGCCCGAGAAGCTGAATACTTCGGCGCCATGGATGGTGCCAACAAATTCGTGCGTGGTGACGCAATGGCAGGAATTGTCATCACCCTGATTAACATAATCGGCGGGCTGGCCATCGGGATTTTCCAAAATGGCATGAGTTTTGTTGACGCTGCTCAAAATTACACTTTGTTGACCATCGGCGATGGTCTGGTCAGCCAGGTGCCGGCGCTGATTATTTCTACCGCCGCGGGCATCATTGTTACCCGAGCTGGCGCGACCGCGAGTCTGGGAGAAGATGTTGCCTCTCAAATCCTGATCCAACCTAAGGCCATTGCCATAACCGCTGGGGTGCTTTTTGGTTTTGGCCTGGTGCCCGGTTTGCCCACCGTGCCGTTTATGGTGCTAGCGGTTCTGACCGGGATGCTGGCATATACCATTTATCAGTTTGTCAGGGAAGATGAACGGATTGAAGAGGAGCAAAGAATTCAAGAAGAAAAATCCTTGCCGACAGATCAGTTTGCGGCCTTGCCCCCATTGGATACGCTGGCCATCGAAGTGGGCTACGGTTTGATTCCTCTGGTGGATATCGATCAGGACGGCCAGTTGCTGGATCGTATTAAATCATTGCGTGGCCAGATCGCGCGCGAGCTTGGAATTATTGTTGCGCCGGTGCACATCCAGGATAATATGCAACTCAAAGCCGGTGAGTACTCCATTTTGCTTAAGGGCAATGAGGTGGCCAGAGGAGAGTTGATGAACAACTACTATCTGGCAATGAATCCCAATGCGGTCGAAGAGAAAATCGACGGGATCCCCACCAAGGAGCCCACTTATGGACTGCCGGCCCTGTGGATCAAAGAAGAGGTCAAAGAGCATGCATTGACCAAGGGATTCACGGTTGTGGATTTGGCGACCGTGCTGACCACCCATTTGTCTGAAATTGTCAAACAGCACTGCCATGAAATGCTCGGTCGACAGGATGTGCAGCAATTATTGGATACCTTAAAAGAAACCCACCCCAAAGTGGTCGAAGAGCTGGTTCCCAATTTATTACCGCTGGGCGGTGTTGTGCGGGTGCTGCAAAACCTCCTGCGCGAACAGGTCCCCATTCGCGATTTGCTGGCAATATGCGAGACCCTTGCCGATTGGGCACCCGCGACCAAGGATCTGGATATATTAACCGAACACGTGCGTCATGCCTTGGCGCGCACAACAACCAAAATGTACCTGACGCCAGAAGGCAAAATTGCAGCCATTACTTTGGGGCACAATTTGGAATCGACCCTTTCAGGCGCATTGCAGCAAACCGAGCATGGAACCTTTTTATCGCTGGATCCCAACATCGCGCAGCAAATAATGAACAAACTGGCTGAAAGTTTTGAAAAACTGTCGTTGTTAAACTATTCACCAATCGTGATGTGCTCGGCTCAAATCCGATACCATTTTAAACGGCTGGTGGAGCGATTTATGCCCCGGGTGGCGGTGTTGTCCTATGATGAAATTTTGAGTCAGATTGAAATACAATCTTTAGATGTGCTGGAGTTAAACAATGCAGATTAAACGCTTTGAAGCCAAAGATATGACTTCCGCCTTGCGCATGGTTAAGAATGAACTGGGTTCAAATGCCGTCATTTTATCGGCGCGCAGTCTTAAAAAGGAGAATAAGCTGCTGGGTCTGGTGAAATCGGTGGGCGTGGAGGTGACAGCCGCAGTCGACACAAATGATATTGCGTCGCAACCAAAACCTGTTGCCAATGCGGGCGCTTTGAGTGCTTATCGTCGCTACGGGCATAACGACAGAAGCATGCGGAAGGATGCAAGACCATCGCTTGCGAGCAGTCTTAAAACCCGCCATGACGGCAAAACGATAGACACTTCCTACAACAAAACGGCAGCCGGTACCAACGATGTGCTCAGTTGCGTATTTGAGCACTTGTTGTCCCAAGAAGTTAAAAGGGATCTGGCCGACGATATTACGGCACACTTAAACCAGCAATATGCCGACCATCAATGGGAAACCAGCGATGAGCTCATCACAGAGATCGCCAACATATTGCAAGGCAAAAGTGCAGCGGCTGAAATGCCATCTGAAAATCAATCCGGCCCTAGGATTCTGGTAGTTGTGGGGCCCACCGGTGTCGGAAAAACAGCCACCATTGCTAAATTGGCGGCCCGGTATGCAATTGAACAACAGCAAGCCGTTGCCCTTATTTCTCTTGATTCTTATCGCATCGGCGCAGCCAACGAACTGAAGGTATACACGCGGGCAATGGGGGTTCCGCTCAAAACAGCGGCCACACCAGATGCGTTTATCGCTACGGTTGATGAAGTGCGCCAATCTGACCTTATCCTGGTGGACACGCCGGGGTTGAATTTTGCAAACCTGGAGGAAATTGAGGCCCTTAAAAACTGTCTGCGGAGTGTTGAAAATCTTGAAATTCATCTGGCGCTAAGTGCGACGGCCAAAGAAAGTGATTTAAGCCAAACCCTTAGAGGCTTAATTTCGTTGCCCGTGACACGTTTAATTTTTACCAAGCTGGATGAAAGCGCTACGTTGGGCAATATCATCAATTTGCTCAGCAACCATCCAGTGCCGCTATCTTATTTAACTTATGGGCGCCAAGTGCCAAATGCCATCAAAACAGGGTCGCTGCAAAACCTTATCAAAAAGCTGATGGGAGATTTTACCTTGCGTAAAGCCGTTTCAAAACCGCAGGAAAAGAATACCACCGCAGACGGTATTGCGGCCCAAATTGGTGAACACACATTTGTGGCCAACAACAATTCAGATGTGTTTCACTGTTCAGACTGTAAATGGACCCGCAAGATAAAACCCAAAAACCTGATTACTTTTTCAACCGCTGAGGCTGCCGGCCTGCAACATTTCTTGCCCTGCAGAGATTGCCAACCGGAAAAAAGCAAACCGTTTGGGCGTGACATGTCAGCAACGAGGGATTCTGTGCGAATCTCAAACTACTCGTAGCGGAAAGGAACAGCAATTTCAATGACGTCGAAAAATCCCTCAGATAAAGTCATTCACCTGTCGGATCGCTTAAAACATCTGGAAATTAAGCCAGGGGGGATACCGCGAAACAATGATGCCGCTGGACCGCGGGTGATTGCCGTCACCAGTGGAAAAGGCGGTGTAGGCAAAACCAGTATTGTGGCCAACCTTGGTTATGCTTTTAGCCGTTTGGGGAAAAAGGTGCTGATTTTAGATGCTGATTTAGGCCTGGGAAATCTTGATGTCTTATTAGGGATTGCCCCGAAATATAATGTGGCCCATGTTCTCACGGGCGAAAAATCTATCATGGATATTGTTGTCGAAGGACCCGGCCATCTTCAAATTTTGCCGGCTTCGTCAGGAATCCAAGAAATGACCCAGCTTACCCGGCAGCAGAAAGTTCAAATTTTGAGTGAACTGGATGAGGTCATTGACCAAGTAGACCTATTGCTGATCGATACCGCAGCCGGTATATCCTCGAATGTGCTGGACTTTAATGTGATCGCTCAGGAAATCATTGTGGTGGTATCCCCTGAGCCAACCGCCATAACCGATGCCTATGCCCTGATGAAAGTATTGGCATTAAAGTATGCCGAGAAAAGCTGCAAGGTCATCGTGAATCTGGCCCAAACAGACCAACAGGGAAATGAAGTATTCCGGCAATTGAATCTGGTGACGGAAAGATTTTTAGATATGAGCATTGAATATGTCGGAAGCGTGCTGTTTGATGCCAATGTTACCAAAGGCATCAAACAGCAAAAGCTGGTCAGCGACCTGTTTCCGGATACGCACGCCAGCAAATGCTTTAAGGATCTGGCTCGTAAAATTATTGCTCAGCCGCCGCGCCAGGTGCCCGGCGGCGATTCTCATTTTTTTTGGCACCATTTGATCGAGAACAATATATCATAACTGGAGACTATAATTCTATGGCTCTGGCACAGAGACGAACCCAAAAAGTCGTTCCCAAGGACCCCGCTTATCGCGACCAGCTGATTACCGAATATCTGCCTTATGTAAAACGCATCGTTCAAAGGCTGGCGGTCCACCTGCCATCAACTGTCGATATCGATGATCTGATGAATGTCGGTGTCATCGGTCTGATCCAGGCTGTGGATCGCTATGATCCAAGGCGGGACAACAAGTTTATGACCTATGCGATTTTCCGAATCAAAGGTGCGGTGCTCAGCGAGCTGCGGGCACGAGATTTTCTTTCCAGATCCAATCGACGCAAAATACGGGAATTGGAATCCGCTTATTCGCGTCTGGAACAAAAATTCGGCCGCGAAGTGGAAGATATGGAGGTGGCAGAGGAATTGGGAGTTGATTTGGAACAGGTGTACCGTACCAAGCAGATGTCCAGCATCTCCTTTATCAGCCTTGAAGAGTTGGGCGTGTCTTCTAGAGACGAAAAAGAAAAACTGCTGAATTATTTGATCAACAACGAAGATGATGCCCTGACCATGACCAAGTTAAAAGAATTGAGAGAAGCCATGGCTGAGGCGATTAAGCAACTTCCCGAAAAAGAGCGTCTGGTTATTTCGCTGTATTATCTGGATGAATTGACGATGAAAGAAACCGGCAAAGTGCTCGGGATTACCGAATCAAGGGTATCGCAAATACACTCTCAAGCCATTTTACATTTGCGCGCCAAATTGCGAAAACAGAAGCTATTGAACAATTAATTCTCTGCTGTAAACCATAGCTGCTGCCATAGGCGCACGTGAACAGGCCGGTAGCTGATCGTAAACTCGGAAGTGGGGAGGGCGAAAAGGTGGAATAACATTCGCGACAAAGAGGATAGACGTATGGTAGACGATATACATTTCCCGAAAGGGCTGCCACCGGTGTCTGCTTCAAGGCAAGTCCAACGCGTTAACCGTAAAAAGCGCGACGACGACAAACCACCTTTTGAAAAATACTTAAATGCGGATGAAAAAAAGGACAAAAAGAAACGCCGCAAGAAAAAAAAGTCCGATTCTGTTGATGTTACGGGTAAAACTGAAAAAGATCAGTCCTTACGCGCCGTCGAATCCTCAAGTTCAGACGATGCATCTACAGGGTCAGATGAGGTGGATCAAAAAATTATTGATGTACGTGTCTGATGCTCAGAAAAAGTTGATATGACATAGGGAGTGGAAATGACATTGCCAATGCTTAACTTCTGGGAAATCCTTCTCGATGTGACCCAGATCGGTCTATGTGGATTGATTATTGTATTTCTGATTCTCAATCGGGTCAAATTCAAACAGCTGATCTTGCGCGCACCTTCATATCAACAGTCTACGCATATCAATGCCGAATTTGTTTTGGAGGCGATTCGACAGCAAACAGAATTGGCATTTAATCATATCTTGGAAACCATCGATAAAGAGCGCCAAACACTTGATGCATATTATCAGCAAAGCGACAAGCGGCTTGCCAGCGGTTTGCTAACTCCCATTTCGAATCCTGCCCAAGATCAACCTACCGGCAGCGAGGCCCAGGGAATGGATCCTGCAAACGTTATTTACAATGAAATTGAAAATTTGGCTGATAAGGGACTGAGCCTGACGGATATTTCAGAACGTTTGAACGTTCCAGAGGGCGAAGTCGATTTGGTTTTGAAGCTCAAGCATTTGAGCCGCGGCTCTGATAAACAGAAAAACCAGCCCCCTGTTTAAACCCGCCACGGTTGACCCCTCGATCTCAGGGCAAAGTGACCGTTTTTTGCCCTTTATTCCGTTTGCCAGATCATAACCAGAGCGGCAAAAAATACCGCATGCGGCACATTGCGCTCCCCCGAAAAGCTAACCATGCTTATCTGAACAGATATGTCAATGATGGGGCGGATTGTCGGGTCACAAACAATTGTATAAACCATTGAAATTGTTTGTATTATATATTACATCCGTTTATGATGATGCTGGCTGCGTCATTGATGCCCACTGTCAAAAAAAAAACCGAATTGGTATGTGTCTTGCAAATACTAGCGGCGATCGACGGCTGCCCTTTATCATGTGGCCGCATTTTACCGATACCTGAGCCTGCTGATCTCAGGCGGGTTATTGCAGGTGGGGAGTTTGTCAATGAATGGATCTATTTACATGTCTGCAACTGGTGCGCTGGCATATGAGAAGCGTTTGCAGTTGCTTTCAAACAATCTGGCCAATGTCAACTCCGTTGGTTTTAAAAAAGACCGAGGCCGCTTCCGGGCTTTTGATATGGACGCATTGACCACTGCGAATACACGACCGGTTAACTGGCAACAGTCCCAGGCGCCGGAATACTGGATGCAATATAGCACATATACCGACTTTTCGTCCGGTAAGATCAAAAAAACGGGAAATCCATTTGATCTGGCGCTTTCGGGGGCCGGTTTTTTCTGTGTACAGACGCCAGACGGTATTCAGTATACGCGCCGAGGTGATTTCACGGTCAATGAAGATGAGGTGCTCGTCACCCAGGATGGGTGGCCGGTTTTAGGCCAAGGCGGCGAAATTAAAATCAAGATTGCCAAACCCGCTGGCGATATTCGCGAATTTTCAGTATCTGAGGATGGCTATGTCACTGTTGATGGATCACAGGTGGACCGTTTGCGGATTATCGATTTTAGCCAATCCCATGCGCTTGAAAAGGCCGGCCATAACTATTATCGCGCGTTGAAACCGAATGCGCTGCAGGATCTTGATGAAGGCCTTAAGGTCAGTCAGGGATTTTTGGAAATGTCAAATGTCGATACGGTCCGGATGATGACCGAGATGATTGAGGTTCTGCGTGGCTATGAATCTTATCAGAAGATGATGCGTTCCATTGATGACATGAACGCACGGCTGATAAATGATGTCGGCCGGGCAGCGTAATGCATAACCATTAAACATTGGAGGTAAAATGATACGCAGTTTGTGGACATCAGCCACCGGCATGCAAGCCCAAGAGCTGAATATAGATGTCATTGCCAATAACTTGGCCAATGTCAATACATCCGGTTTCAAAAAGAGCCGAGCTGAATTTCAGGATCTCCTATATGAGAGTCTGCGACCTGCCGGAGCAGCTTCTTCGGCTGATACCACAGTGCCGACCGGTATTCAGCTGGGGCATGGTACCCGTCCTGCAGCCGTGCAGAAGATGTTTGGCCAGGGCGACTTCCAGAACACCGGCAATGAGCTCGATTGGGCCATTGAAGGGGATGGGTTTTTCCAAATTGAACTGCCAGACGGTGACACCGGGTACTCGCGATCCGGCGAATTCAAGCTGGATGCCGATGGTCGCATCGTCAATCCGGACGGATTCCCGTTGATTCCGGAAATGACAGTGCCCACTGACACCATCTCGATTTCAGTGGGCCTGGATGGTACCGTTTCCGTCATTCAGGCGGGTGATGCGACCCCAACCGAAATCGGTACCGTTCAGTTGGCGCGCTTCGTTAATCCGGCCGGATTGAGAAGTCTGGGAAAAAACCTGTACTCGCCGACCAATGGCTCTGGAGATGAAATTATTGGCACGCCCGGCGACAATGGTTTTGGTACGCTGGCCCAGGGCTTTTTAGAAATGTCCAATGTCAGTGTGGTGGATGAAATGGTCAATATGATTACCGCCCAAAGGGCCTATGAAACCAACAGCAAGGTCATTACCACCGCCGATGACATGCTACAACTGGCCAACAATCTGAAACGGTAATGGACACCAATGAACTTACTAAATATTAATACCCAATCATTAAAATGGCTTTGTGCGGGCTTGATGTTTTTACTGCTGGCATTTTTTTGTATGCCGCTGACTGACGCATGGGCCAATCAGACAACCACCCTTCGCTTCACTGAGCGCGTCGAAATCGATGGTGCCGAGATTTTACTGGGGCAAATCGCCAACTTCGAGGGCGATGATGTTCATCTTATACAGCAGTTGAAAAATATCATGATCGGCAAAGCGCCGTTGCCAGGGGAGTCACGCCAGTTTGACCTAAAGTTTCTGCTAAAGCGCCTCCAACAGCATCATGTCGATATGGCCACAGTGGTTGTTGACGGACCGCCAAAAATTTATGTTACCCGCAGCCATGTTGAAATTCAGAAACAGGAAATCGAAAAAATTGTTTCTGATTTTATTCTGCGCCAGGTGCCTGGAAATAACCAAACCATGCGCATTAAAGATATCCGCGTCATGAATGACGTGGTGCTGCCGAAAGGGCGGATTACTTACAAGGTGAGCGCACCGCGCAGCCGGCAGCTGATGGGCCGCTGCCCAATTGCGATAGACTTCAGCGTTAACGGTAACTCCCATAAAAAGGTATGGGCCACGGCCATGATCGAGGTGCTTGGACCTGTAGTGGTGACACGCAAACCACTTGGCAGATACAAGCCTATCGCAGCCGATGATATTGAGGTCCAAATGCTTGATCTGGCCAATGTACCTGCCAATGTGCTCTGCGATCCGGATGCCGCCATCGGCAAGCGGACCAAAAAAGCCATTGGCGCTCAAACACCATTGAGGGCTAATAGCGTCGAATTGCCGCCATTGGTCAAGCGGGGAGATCTGGTGACGATTATTGCCGAGTCGCAGAGTTTGAAAATTACCACCCTTGGGCAGGTGAAGAAAAAAGGACGTAAAGGTGAACGAATCCCGGTGATCAATTTGGATTCAAAAAAAATACTGCATGCGGTGGTGGTTGACACCAACACCGTCAAGGTCGATTTTTAAAACGCTTGGAGTAAAACATTAAGGAAAACCAATGATGTTAAAATCAACCCAATATGTTATCGGAATGACCGTTTTATTGCTGGTGCTTGCGAGTCTAACCGGCTGCTCCGTTACCCGGCAGAACCTCCCGCCGGTAGCGCAAACCATGCCGATGAAACCCAAAGTGCCGGTTGAAGCCGTATCTTTACCCACACCGGATTTCAATGGTTCACTTTATGAATCTAATGGCTCTTTGTACGCGACGCGCAGCATGTTTAATGATTTTTTTATTGATACCAAAGCACGCAAAGTGGGTGATATTGTCACGGTCAAAATTGCAGAATCGTCCAACGCCACCAATTCAGCCGACACCAAGACCGGGCGTGAGTCTGCCTTGGAAGCCGGCATTGACACGTTTTTTGAAATCGAAGACTGGTATAAAGACAAGGTCTTAGACAATATCACCAGCAAACTGCCCCGACCCGACCCCTTTAACAATCCGGCGGTCAAAGGCAGCATGTCCAGCGATTTCAACGGCTCCGGAACCACCTCGCGCAGCGGGGACCTCAATGCCTTTATCACCTGCCGGGTGGCAGAGTTATTGCCCAACGGCAATCTGAAAATTATTGGGTCGCGCGAGATTTTGGTCAATCATGAGACCCAGATGATTATTTTGTCCGGGACCATTCGGCCACGCGACATCGATGATGATAATGTCATTTTGTCCACCTTTATTTCAGATGCCAAGATCGCTTACAGTGGCAGCGGGGTCGTCGACGACCGTCAGCGGCCTGGCTGGCTGGCCAATTTACTGAATTCGGTTTGGCCCTTTTAAACTGTGCAGCAAGGATGATAATTTCATGAAATTTGGCTTTCAAACATTGTTCAAGCATAAAGGGCGCGCCATTTTATTTTCGGCGCTGCTCTTTCTCATCGTTATGGTGCCGGATGTATTGGCTGTTCGCATCAAAGATATCGCCGATATCAAAGGCGTGCGCCAGAATCAACTGGTGGGTTACGGACTGGTGGTGGGGTTGGAAGGTACCGGTGACAGTGACAGCTCTTTGTTTACCATTCAATCGCTGGCCAGTTTGCTGGAAAAAATGGGTGTCACCGTTCAGACCAGCGATATTGAAGATGTCGAAAACGTTGCTGCGGTTATGGTGACTGCTGATCTGCCGCCGTTTGCCAGCTTGGGCAGCCGTCTTGATGTGTTGGTCAGCTCCATCGGTGATGCAGAGAATCTGCAGGGCGGCACGCTGCTGTTCACACCGTTGCGGGCTGCCGATGGAAATGTTTATGCGGTTGCCCAGGGACCGGTTAGCACAGGAGGGTTTGCCATTAGCGGAAACTCCGGTGATCAGGTCCAAAAGAATTTTCCGACCGTGGGTCGCGTTGTTGGCGGCGCCCTTGTGGAAAAGGAACTGCATTCAAATTTCAACGATAAAAATGCGCTGACGTTGGCGTTGAAAGACCCGGATTTTACCACTGCCAGTCGGGTGGCCCAGGCCATCAATCGTGCTTTTTTTAGCCAGTTGGCAAAAACAGAGAATGCCGGCTCGATTCGGGTAACGGTGCCCGAAAACTATCTGGGCAATACGGTTCAATTTGTAACGAGGATCGAGAGCCTGGGTGTAACGCCGGACATGGTTTCCAAAGTGGTCGTCAATGAACGTACCGGCACCGTCATCATGGGAGAAAATGTCCGCATTGCGACCATTGCGATCGCCCATGGCAATTTAAGCATTCAGATCAATGAATCCCTGGATGTTTCACAGCCGCTGCCGTTTTCACGCGGTGGCCAGACCGTGGTCACGCCGGAATCAGACATCGTCGTGCAAGAGGGCAAAAACCCCATTTTCCTGGTGGAATCGGGTGTCAGTATTGGGGAGGTCGTCAAAGCATTAAATGCCCTCGGCGTTTCTCCGCGGGACCTGATAGCAATTTTCCAGGCGCTCAAAGCCGCAGGAGCGCTGCAGGCTGATTTGGAGATTATTTAAATGACCGATCCGATATCAATGCCAAAACTGCCCGTTGATTGGTCCGAGGCCCTTGAGGCGTCCCCCGACCGACTTCAACAACGGTTGTTGAATTCTAAAAACGGCACCCCCGAGGGTTCTGTGAGTGATACAGAGCTGGTTGATACCTGTCACCAGATGGAGTCGCTTTTTATTAACCATTTATTCAAAGAAATGCGCGCCTCTATTGACCGCTCGGGATTCATAACCGGTGGCAGGGCTGAAGAAATCTATACATCCATGATGGATGCAGAAATGGCTGCCAAACTATCCGAGCGCGGTGGGATCGGCTTGGCCGATATGCTACTGCATCAGCTGAGGCAATCGCACACAGATGATACGGATGAAGATTCCGGTTTGCCATGAGGATATTATTTCTAAAGTTATTGGTAATTTAGCCGATATATTAAGTTGTACACCAACGGGTTTTGCATTCGATGAAAACGATGAGGGAAACCCGCTACAGCGTTAGGGAACATGATCATATGGAACACCTGTTGAATAAACTGATTGGATTGTTGGCCCATGCGACAGAGCTGTATCAAGAGTTGCTGGGTGTTGTCCAAAATGAAAAAGAAGCCGTTGTGGGGCTGAATTTAAAACAGCTCAATGAGGCCTGCAAGGCCAAAGACAATTTGCTGTTGAAACTGCGCATTCTGGAAGAACAACGACAACAAGTAATGGATCGCATAGCTGATGAATTGGGGTGTTCGCCCCAGGGCTTGACCCTGACACGCTTGTCTGAACAAGTGGAGCCATCCTATGCGCGACGTTTGTTGGATCGCAGTACGGATTTGCTGGCGCTGATTCAAACCCTTCAAGAGGTCACACAACAAAATAAATCCCTGATGTCGCATTCGATGCAATTGATTCAGGGTTCGTGTAATTTGCTGAATAACCTTATGATGGCGCATCCGGTCTATTTCCGAAGTGGCAATGTGGATGGTGGGGATCAGACGGGTCGGCTGCTGAGCGGTGAAATCTAAACAAAATGAAATGTGTCGTTCCGATAGGTGATATGAAAATCGCCCAAAGCCCGGATCAGCTGGTCACAGATGCGCTCGGTAGTTGCTTGTGTTTGACGGTATATGACCCGGTATCGGGTATCGGTGCTTTGTTACATGCCATGTTGCCGTTATCTAAAATCAATTTAAAAAAGGCCAGCATCAATCCGTATATGTTTGTCGACACCGGCATTCCGGCCCTTTTTGCCGAACTGGTCGCACACCAAAATGTGATCCCCAAAGAACAATGGGTGGTCAAAGCAGTTGGGTGCGGCAACCTAATGGGCTCCAAAGAAGTATTTAAGATCGGCGAGCGAAATTATCGCATACTCTGTGAACAGCTTGCAAAGGAAAAGATCGTCCTATCAGCCGAGGATATTGGCGGTACGGCTGGTCGTAGGGTATGTCTAGATATTGCCAGCGGGCAGACCATGGTTCACAGTAACGGTGCAGAGAGGCGCTTGTGAGAGACACCAGATTAAATGAGATTTTGGCCAGAGTAAAATCATTTCCAACCATGCCCGGAGCCGGGGCCAAGATGCTGGCATTGCTTGAGGAACCCGATACGACGGTTTCTGAGATTGAAGACATTTTGCGCTATGATCCCGGTTTGACGGCCAATGTGCTCAAACTGGCCAATTCGGCATATTTTGGTCTTCCCTCCAAAATCGGTTCCCTGAAGCAGGCGGTTATTGTTTTGGGTTTAAAGCGTCTCATTCAGCTGGTGGTCGCTTCTTGTGTGAGCGCGATTATGGACAAATCCGTGCCTGGTTACGATTTGCCGTCAGGGGATTTATGGCGCCATTCGATTGCGGTATCGATTGCGGCCGAAGCACTGGTCAAACACAAAAAAAGAGTAAAGACCGAAGATATATTTACCCCTGCACTGCTGCACGATATCGGCAAGTTGGTCTTGGGTTCTTATGTTAAGGAAGAATTGGAGGAGATCCAAGCAATTGCGGCTAAAGGAATTCCGTTTGTCGTGGCTGAAAACATGATTCTGGGTGCCGATCACGCTGAAATCGGGGCGCGTATTTTAGCCCAGTGGAATTTGCCGGCGGATGTCATCAACGCGGTGCGCTGGCACCATGACCCGGATTCGCCGGACGCCAGTAGCATGCCTATGGATGTGGTTTATCTAGCGAACGTCTTGTGTCAAACTCCGGATACCAGCGGCCCCGAAGCCGGTCATGTGGTTGAATTATCACCGACCGTCATTGATCGCTTGGGGATACAGCTTGATCAATTCGAGGGCATTTCAGAAAAAGTGGCCCATTGGGTCGATGAATTGTCAAATGCCCTGGCATTCAATTAGGCATTCAGAGGTCGCTAAACCCAGATGCAAGGATTGGCAAAATGGGTTTTGAAGGTGCGCAAATGATTGTGGAAGACATTATGCCATTACTGAAATGGTCAAGGATATAATCAATGGAAGCTCGAAAAATCGCCGCCGCTATTAAGTCGTTTCCGGGCATGCCGGGGACGGCCGTCAAATTACTGGGGTTGATCGATGACCCGGCCATGCGTGTTTCTCAGATAGAGGAAATATTGCGTCAGGACCCAGGATTGACAGCCAATGTTCTCAGACTGGCCAATTCGGCTTACTTTGGCATTCCCTCAAAAATTGGTTCAATTCGGCAGGCCGTGATATTGCTGGGGCTAAAGCGCCTGATTCAAATGGTAATTGCTACGTGCGTCAGCGCCATCATGGATAAACCGGTACCTGGTTACGACCTGGCGCCGGGAGAGCTGTGGCGCCACTCAATTGCCGTCTCGGTTGCAGCCGAAGGCCTGGTAAAAGAATTGAAAGTGGAAGCTGCGGAGGAAATATTTACCGCAGCGTTGCTGCATGATGTTGGCAAATTGGTTTTAGGAGAGTTTGTTAAGGACGATTTTAAGAAAATTGAAAACGCTGTTTCAGAATGGGTCAGTTTTGAGGAAGCAGAGACCATGGTATTGGGCACGAACCATGCAGAGGTGGGTGCCCAAATATTAACCCGCTGGTCTTTGCCGGTGGAAATTGTCAACGCGGTTCAATGGCATCATAAGCCTGAAGCGTCCGATCAAATCAGCACCATGTTGGATATTGTCCACGTGGCCAATTTTATGAGTATCATGATCGGTATCGGCATCGGTCGGGATGGTCTGCAACACCAGCCGAGTGCCGCTGTCAGCGAGCGTCTGGGACTTACGCCTGCTCATCTGGAAAAGGTGGCCAGTCAAACCATGCAATGGGTAACAGAGCTATCCGAGGTGATTGGCCCAAACTAAAAGCGATTGAACAGTGGAAACTAAAATGATCACACTAAGGAAAACACAATGACCGATGTTGGTGGAATTTTAAGTGTTTCAAGCAATGCCTTATTGATCCAGCAAAAGGCCCTGAATGTCACCAGCCACAATATTGCCAATGTGAATACTCCCGGCTATTCTCGCCAGCGCTTGCAGTTGTCAACCAACGAGCCTCAGTATACGTCTATTGGTTGGGTGGGCAATGGGGTTACGGCCGATAGCATCGAGCGTATTTATGATCGATTTTTGGGGGACCAAATAAATAATGAAAATCAGAGCTTAGGTCGATGGGACGCTCAAAAAGGGGCGGTTGAAATGGTTGAGATGATTTTCAACGAAAGCGAAGGATACGGGCTGAGTTATGCCTTGAGCCAGTTTTGGGATGCCTGGCAATCATTGACAAACAATCCCGCCGGGGCCACTGAAAGACAGGTGCTGGTCACCAACAGTCAGGTTTTAGCCGGTAAGTTTAACCAACTGGACGCTGATCTGAGGCAATCCCAAGAGGATCTGGATATTGCCGTCAAGGGAACGGTGGCGGACATCAACCGCCTGTCGGAACAATTGGCTGATTTGAACCACAAAATAGTTTCCACCGAAGCCGGTGTTTCCAACGCCAATGATTACCGCGATCAGCGCGAACAAATGCTTAAAGAGCTTTCAGAGCTGATTGATGTCAATACTTATGAAGATTCCAACGGGGCCGTTCATGTGATGGTGGCCGATGGACGATTGCTGGTGGGTGACGGTCAATACTGGCAGCTGTCCACCCAGATCAATGCTTTCGGACTGCAAGATGTGGTTTGGCTGGACAGAAGCGGCAGCCCAATAAATATTACCGGCGATATTGACGGTGGTAAGCTAAAAGGCTACCTGGAGGTGCGCGATGCGATCATTCCTGCCGATATGAATAGCTTGGATGCCCTGGTGCAGACGTTAATGACCGATATCAACACCCTACATCAGGCCGGTTTTGCCCTAGACGGAACCGCTGGTGAGGTTTTTTTTAACGGTCTCGGGGCAGGCAATATCCAACTTAATCCCAATATTGCCGGTAATTTGGATCTGATTGCCGCCGCAGCCGATCCATTGACGGTTCCCGGGGATAATCGTCAGGCGATCCAAATTGTTAATTTACAATACCAGCTGAGCATGAACGGCAATACCGCGACCTACAATGACTACTACAGTGCGCTCATCAGGGATACCGGCAATGAAGTTCTCAAAGCAGATGCCTATTATCACCACCAATCGGATATGATGGCCCAGCTGGAAAATCGGCGTGAATCGATTTCCGGGGTTTCCCTGGATGAGGAGATGATTAATTTAATCAAATTTCAAAATGCGTATTCGGCCGCTGCCAAAATGATCAGTGCGGCCGATGAAATGCTCAAAACGGTGTTGCAGATGGTATAAGCCGCCACAACCGTACAAGGATAAGGGTCTGACGGTCCGGATCCGGGTCGGTGATGTTACCGAAAAGCGGCATCCCAAAAGGAGGGGATGAATCATGCGCGTAACACAAAATACCATGACACAGTCGCTGATGCGGTATCTTACAGCGCAGAATGAAGCGCTTTATGATCGGCAGCGGATCATTGCCACCCAAAAGCGCATCAACAAACCATCCGATGACCCCATCGGGATGGGAAAGATATTGGATTACCGGCAAACACTGGAATCCATTGATCAATATCAAACCAATATTCAGACCGGTATGACGCGTCTGGATGTAACCGAATCAACGTTAAAGCTGGTGGATGATTTGTTGCAGGTTGTGCGGGCCATCGGGCAAACAGAAGCCGCGGGTACTGCCGAGAGCCGCCTATTGGCAGCTGAGGAGGTCAAACGGTTGTATGACCAGATTATGGATCTGTCCAATTCTACCCAAAATGATAACTATCTTTTTTCTGGCTACCTAACCAAAACAGCGCCTTTTTCACGCGATGACACCCAGTTGACCACATATGACAAATATACGGCCAGTTACAATGGGGACAATGGAGATGTGAATTTTATCGTGGCCACCAACACCGAGGTCAGCATCGATGCGGACGGCCAGCCGATCTTTCACGATGCCGCCAGTGGCGGTATTAACATTTTTGACCATATTCGGGATTTGATCGTGGGATTGGAAAATGACGATTCGGATGCCATTTCGACCCAATCTGGAATGCTCGATCAAGGCCGAACCCAGATAAATAACATCCGCGCGGCCAACTCATCGATCTATTATCAATTGGAGATAACCGAAAGGCATTGGCAGACCTATAAGCCCAAAATCCAGGATTTGATGGCCAAGGAAGAGGAAGCTGATATCACCAAAGCGGTGGTCGAACTGCAAAATATTGAATTGGCATATCAAACCACATTGGCCACCGCGGCGCGTGTCATTCAACCCGGATTGGTTCAATTTTTGAAATAAACTATGAAAAAAGCATACACCATATCTTGTTTTGTTGTTCTCCTGTCATTTATGGCCACCCAACCGGTTTTCGGTCTGAAAAGCGACAGTATCGTGCGTTTAAAAAAAGCGGGTGTTAGCGACGCTACCATCCAGTTGATAGTGCGAGAAAAGGTGGTTGAAACCGCTGCTTTTAGCGTCCAGGAAATTATTGACATGAAAAAGGCGGGGCTTAGTGAAAAAACGATCCAAATGGTCATTCAGGAAGGCTCTTTTCTCAAAGATACTGCGCCCATTATTTACGGCAAGGATGTGCGTTCAATTGAGTTTACGACCGCGAATGACATTATTACGCTCAAAAATGCCGGCATCAGCAATGAAGTCCTTCAGGCGATCATCACTGTTGTTGGGGAAAGCTCAGATACGGATCGACGGGATGCTTACAGACTGTTAGAGGATATGGAAATTCGTGTCGATTTGCGGGACGGGGATTAACACTTTCAGAATCTGGAGTAATGGATAAATTCGAAACCACCCGAGCACTGTGGTTTGATCGGACACCATTACTTTGCTACCTCCAAATTCGAAGACGGTTATAAATCGGTTTTGCAATACTCCAAAACTCCAGCACTCCATTACTCCAAGGAACTGCATGCCCACTACTTGCCACAAATGCATTTTTTACTATGTCACCTGGGACTCGAAGTTTCCACACGGCTGTCGCGGAATGGGCTTTAAGAGCCAGCGCTCCCCGATTCATGACGTCCGTCTTGTAATGAATGGTCAAGAGTGCCTGCTCTTTTGTGCTAAAAAAACCTGGAAAAATCGATCACCTCAAAGAAATCTCCATCAACGCTAACCTTTTTTCATATCTTATCGTCTGCATATAGCTAAGGATGCACATCAATTTTCTTGATCAATTTCCACAGAAGTTGTCGCGCGGGCGCGCAAATGCGCCTTTAAATCATTGATCACCAGATCCGTCGCCTGCTTGAGCAAGGAAGGGAAAATCTCCGGATACCCACTTGAGCGCAACTGGGTTTGTACCTGTTCGCGGTAATTTCTTTTGCCCTCCTCAATGGTGGCCCGCAACATATGATAAAGATCCATGGGTGCGACATCTTTGGGCAGCGAAAATTGGCCGACAATGGTGGTGGCCTGGCGGGCGATATGCTGCAAATAGTTATCGCTGCTCATGGGCACCACGGTATCACGGCTGTCATGAAATCGAACGGCATCACATATTTCCTGGGGTACATTGAAGCGCTGTAACACCAGTGCGCCGATTTCAGCATGGCTGACGCCAAGGATCATTTTTTCCGCTTCACAAGACGGTAAATCTTGTGATTTTTTTAAGCTCACAATTTGTTCATGTTCGGGCTTAAAATATACCGCGATAACCAGCTTTCCGATGTTTTGCAGCGTCGCGACTGTGAAAAGATCATCTAACTGGTTAAAATTAAGAATTTCACCCAAGACCTTGGCAACCGCAGCGCAAACCTGGGCCTGTTTAAGGAATTTCTCGAAATCAAATTGCTTCAGCCGCCTTGTAAAATGATCCATTAATATGGAGCTTATTAAAATATCTTTCATTTTACCATAACCCAACAGCTTGACCGCATAGGTGATCGATCGCACTTCACGTCCACCATAATAGGCCGAGTTGGCCATGTTCAAAAAGCGGGCTGCTAGACTTGGCGATAATTTTTCAACGATTTGATCAAAATTGCTGGCCGGACTGTTGAGCAGGGTAATGATGTCGACAACCTCCGTATCGACCAGAGGCAGTTTTTTGATTTTGCTTTCGATTCTTTCGATTGTTTCCTCAGTTGTCATTCCAAATCCTCCCAGCACAAATTAGGCCTGCAATGGAATAGGTAACGGCGCCTCAAGGGGATAGGATTCCGCTGGTAGATGTCGATACCCTGTTTGGCGTGCTTTATAGCCCTTCATAGATAGGTTTGATTTGATATAAAACAACAGCAATAGGTATGCCAAATAAAAGCGTCTGCCCGCTATGAGCCGTTGGTTTGAGAAAATCATGGAAAAAGGCATTGGAACGATGTTTTTGCCACCTATACGGGGCGCTAAAATCGCAAAACCTATTGATACACTTACGATTTCTGACAAAGCCTTGACAGTTTTTGCCAAAATCTTGTCAATGCAAGGAAAAACCCTGTTAGGGGGGGGTGCCTAACAGGGTTCGTCGGAGGTGGGAATGAAGGAAAGGAGGAAACTTCATTCCATATTTGCCATACATCTTTGCAACTACTGTGCCATTTGAAAACATATAAAGGCCAATTTTTTAATCGATTGGCGATACGGCGTTTAACAGCTTGATTATTTATTAATTACAATAAGTTGTAAATTTAATCATTTTCAGGTTGTATTTGAAAAGAACCTTTGATGGTTACAATTTTTGTGGGCAGAATGTGCAAATGTGGGTCAAATATCTGACGAATAGGCAAATATGGCCCTGGGATGGCAGCACTCAATCCAGGGACGGTATCGCAAACTTTTACCATATGTACTTAATTTATTTATAGTTATCAACAAAAGTAGGTTGTCGTGATCGCTTCAGTTAGATCAATCTGCGCCCAAAAATTTGTTCATTTGATCAAAATATGCAAAATATTGCCTATTTGCAAATTGCGAGCAAAAATTTTGCATTTTGCGAATATATCATTGGTGACAACCTGCTGTTGGACGCCTACCAAAATAAAAAAGTCCCATGAACAATCATTTTAACAATCAAGTTTTCGGCCAAAATTCCGATACTATTATAGATTCTTTTATGCGAGGAGTTAAACGTCAGAATGGAAGATTGCCCCAAAACCCTATCGGTGACCCAGGCAGCGCACCTATGTGCGGTGGGCCGCACAACCGTTGGGTACTGGATTCGCTCTAAAAAACTTGCAGCCAACCGGCGCGGCAAAAAATATGAAATTCCGGTTCAAAATTTATTGTATTTTTTAAAAGCCAATGGACAGAATATACCGGCGGAACTTGAGAAAGCAGATTTGAATGCACCGGTTTTTCGGACTTTTCAGAATTGTTGGTGCTACTATCAAGACCATCTCCACGGATCAAATTGCCACCAGTGTATTGTTTATCGAAACCAGTTGGATGTGTGCTTCAGCGCCCGCAACGATGCAAAACTCAATTGCGCGGTAGGTTGTGAGAACTGCCGCTATTATCAGGACGCCTATTATCCGCGGGTTCAGTTTATTCATCAATTGGATGTTCCGGCGGCGATCATCAAGGAGCTGTATTTTTGGGCTGGAAACACACAGATGGCAGATCTTTGTGAAATTGGAGCAAAACAACTGGTGGGGCTGGGCATTGAAAAAATCATCCACCCCCGATCACTGGAACAGGTCATTTCGTGTGTTAAGCGCCAGGCATTGGGGGACAGGGGCATGCCTTCCGGATGCCGGATCTATATTAAGAATCATCAATCACAGGGTGTAAAAATCAAATGCGCTATTTTGGGTTTAAAGGAACCGCAAGGTGCTTATTTGATCACCGCAGCGCCCGTGTTCAATGACCACCCAATTACCCACAAACCATCTATTGAAGAGCATTGCGCAGAGTGGATCCGATGAAATGGGGACTGAAAAAGGAGCCGCCAGCGGCCATTGATCCGCAAGAATTGCTTGAAGGTCTAGAGACCTGTTTGGCCAAAAAAGATTTTTTTCTGTCCACCATACAGGCGCTTTTGAAGTTTATTCATGATTTTGCATTAGACATCAAAGAGCTCAAAAGCGATACGTTCAAACAGCAGCTCGTTGATCTTGAAGCCGAATTTACGCGCACCCCGAAACTTAAAAAAACGGCAGCGGCTTTTCGCAAACATCGCAAACGGATTCAGAGATTTATCGATCGGCAACAGCAATATCTGGCCTAGCGCGAAAAAAAGCTCAAAGACATCATTGACTTGCTGTCCAAGGCCATGGTTACCCTGGATAGCGATAACCAGAAATATCATCAAAAGATTTACCGCCAAAGCGAAAAAATAGAAGGTTTTACCCGTTTAGATGACATCAAACGGCTAAAGCAGGCACTGATTCACGAAATCGACAATATCCGCAAAACCGTTCGCAACAAGCAGGAACGCGACAGTAAACAGCTAAAAATCCTGTCAAAACAGGTCAGCACCCTTAACCATGAACTCAAAAAGGCTAAAGTAGATTCAGTGACCTATGGCCTAACAGGGGTTTATAACCGTAAGGCGCTTGATGCGCACATTGATCACCTTGTCGAACAAATTACCCGCAAACCCACTGATGTTGCAGTTTTGATGGTTGATATTGATGATTTTAAGGCCATCAATGATGCATACGGGCATCCGACAGGCGACCGCGTTCTTCTGGCGTTGACCCAAAAATGCCACAGCCTTATCCGGCATGAGGATTTTATCGGTCGATATGGGGGCGAAGAGTTTGTGATTGTCTTATCCAACGCCTCTTTGCCGAATGCCATAAAAAAAGCCAAACTGATTTGCAAATCTATTGCGGATACACGCTACGCTATAGATGATATAAAAGCCGGGCAGATTCTAAGCGTTACGATTTCGATTGGCATTAGCGTCTATCAGACAGGCGACACGACCCACTCTGTCATCCAACGGGCCGATCAAGCCCTTTATGTGGCCAAAGACACCGGGAAGAACCGCGTGGTGGCCGAAAATGAATTGGCTGTCAAAGAGGTTATCGAGCCACCATAATTGGCGGTTGGGGCAAAATCTGCCGCATGGATCGGTATGTCGGCTCGCTCCTTTGAGCTTAGGTTGAAAATATCAGATATGATTTCAGCGATATACAAAAAAAGAAAACTGGCAAGTACTCTTGCATGATTTTTGCATAATATTTTTTCGAGAAAAAAAGCAATCACCCGTGTCGCCATAAGCACCGGGTGATGGATTGCTTAACCATAACAATAGACAAGGATGTACATCATGAAAATTGACGGCAACAATAACATTGCACCTAGCGCCTACCCGGATAAAACAGCAGCAAAAGACAAGACTTCGGATGCCGAATTTAAAAATATTCTCAAAGCGTCGGTTGAGCGTTCTCAGCAACCTCCTGCCAAGGTTCCAACACCTCACCAGACGCATCCAATCGCCGCGGTTCGATTCCCGGCGCCAGAACCAATGGCCCGACAGACAACAATTGAACGCATTGACAACCTGCTGAATTTACTCGATCAATATAAAGACCAGCTGGCCAATCAGAACGTCACGCTAAGACGTATTGAGCCGCTGTTGAACACCATCGCCAAAGAAAAAGAGCAGCTTTCGGGAGTATTGGAGCAGCTGCCGAACGACGACAGTCTCAAAGACATTGTCCAACGTACGCTTATTACGGCATCTTTGGAGGTTATGAAATTTAACCGAGGCGATTACATCACCGCCTAAGCTAACAGTGCTTAAGATGCCTGCCTTTTCCAGCGATCAAGCCTGATATCGACATTATATCGAGGCCTCTGTTGCCCGGATACCCAGTCTGTCGACGACCGCTACAAAGGTTTTGGCGACCTGCAATGATCCGCACGCTTCACCCAACGAACTGAACCGACTGATTGCCTTGGACCCGTCGCTTGCCGGTCAGGTTCTGCGGCTGATTAATTCTGCTTGTTATTCTCTCAATCAGCCGGTTTCTTCCCTCAGCCGCGCCATCATCATGCTGGGAATAAACACGGTCAAAAATCTGGTACTAAGTCTTGCGATCCTTGATCATTTTCATGCGCGCAAACCTTTCCGAACCCTTTGCGGTGCGCCCTTTTGGAAACACTGCGTTGCTGTGGGTGTGATTACCAAATCATTAGCGGTCTTGAAAGGGGTGTCCTGGGCCGATCAGGAGGATTATTTTGTTTGCGGGCTGATGCATGATCTGGGGAAATTACCGCTAAAGCAACAGTTTGACCAGGAATATAGCGAAGCCATGGACCTTGCTGCGCGCCGAAGCTGGACAATGGCACACGCCGAACGCACGATATTTGGTATCGATCATAGCGCCATTGGCGGTCTGATCGCTCAAAAATGGCGTTTGAGTTCAGCATTTATTGATGTTTTGTCTTATCATCATCAACCGGACGACGCCTCTGCCGGCAAGCGCCTGCAGGTTCAGATGGTGGCCTTGGCAAATCGCTATGCCCCGGTCCTGGAGCACGAGCTCGACGAAGACGCTTTGGCCAAAGATCCGTTGGCAGCGCTGCTCATGACGCAGATCGATGTGGAACCGTCTAAATTGGTAGGTATACGGGACAGGGTGCTTGCAGATATCGATAACGCTAAGATATTTTTAGAAATCGCTGATAAGGAAACCGGTTTTTATCATTAAGTTCTGGGGTGTGAGAGGATCGATTCCGACACCCGGATTCGACACAGCAAAATATGGTGGCAACACCGTCTGTGTGGATCTGTACCTACCCGAACGTCAGCGGCGTATTATCATCGATGCCGGTTCAGGTCTGCGACTGCTGGGTGACCATCTGCTGGCCGCGGAAACGGTATCGGAAGGGCTATCAACTGATATTTTCTTAACCCACACCCATCTGGATCATATTATCGGCTTCCCATTTTTTGCGCCCATTTATATGCCTGAGGCGCGTTTAAACATCTACGGCCCGGTTACTTGTGAAGATGATTCCCTGGAAACGGTTATCGGAGGGCAGCTTTCTTATCGCTATTTTCCGGTTCGCCAACCGGGGTTGGCAGCGCATATCGCGTATATCAATCTGACCGAAGGCTGTTTTGATCTGGGGGAAGGCATTCGACTGACCACCAAATATCTAAATCATCCGCTTTTGTGTCTGGGCCTAAGATTTGAAATTGACGGAAAGGTCTGTTGTACCGCCTATGACACCGAACCCTTTCAGAATCTGTTTGTTACCGATTTACAGGATCCCGCTTTTGATGCCCTGATGGCCCATCAAGGTCAGGCAGCTGCCAGAGATGCAAATCGCCGGATGGCAGATTTTTTTGCGGGTGCAGACCTGCTCATCCATGATGCCCAATACACGCAACAGGAATATGATGCATCTATGAGGGGGTGGGGGCATTCCTCGATCGAATATGCCATTGATGCGGCCAGGCGATCCGACGTTCGTCGATTGGCCCTTTTTCATCACGACCCGATGCGCACCGATGCCCAATTGGATGAACTGTCAGATATCCATTGTCATGGCGAACAGTTCGGGGATATGCTTGTTTTTTTTGCCCGGGAGGGCATGCAGGTGGAAATTTAAAAACAGGTTGTCACGCCTTTGGCGGGTTTAGCCCGGGAAAAATCCATGACTTGTTTTGAACCGGCTTAACAGGCTCAACGGGTCTAACGGGACAACCGTACTTCAGAGGTCCAGCGGTAATCGATGGCGCAAATATTGCCGTTGCAATTCATAAATCAGGTCGGTTAACCGTTTTTGCTCATGCTTGCTGATGTTGCTGAATTCAAGACCGGCCTCGAATCGTTGTGTTTCAGGATCGCGCTCGATCCGTTTGATCTGCACGCTGTCCACTTGAATGGGACGACGGATGATATCCACCGGAAATATCAGGGTAACATCTTCCAACGTCTGCGAGGTGGCAAGGGGCGGATTTTTTGAAATGCCGGCCTCGGTCTGAACCCAAGCCGCTAGCGAACCGCCAACACTGATATTCAGCACTTCCAATTCAAGTTGCTGGTCATCTGCCGTGAAGCAAAGCCGTGTGCCTGGAGGTGCATCGATCCGAAAAACTTCCCGTCGTTGCCTACGTTCTAATTCCTGAGGCAATTCTAGATGGATTTGATTATCGACAATTTCTCCTTCTTTTGTGGTAAACGCATATTGAATTTTATCCATACCGTTAAATTCAAAATGAATTTGCCAGACATCCACATCGGCTGCGGCTTTTTCAAATCTTTCTGGCATGTCGATAACAAAGTGGGGCTTTTTATTGCGGTCGGCAAGCTTGACGATCCGGGTCAGGTTTTCATAACCGGTATCGATGAGTGTCAGTTTCAGAAAGGTCTTGTGCAGGATTAAGGTGTCAAATAATTCAGTGATGGCGCTGCCGGTAATTTTTTCAAATTGGGTCATATCGATGGGTTTCACCAGCGGTTACAATCTGGCGACACTGTCAGCATATGAAGTATCCTGCAATAATTTTTTGGCAAAATCGAGGTATTTGCCGGTAATGGCGCGCACCGCCAGCTGCAGGGCATAGGGTTTAATCGGTTTTTCCAGCAGATAATTCACGCGTGACGCCAGACACATGTTTACAACGTCGTCACTGGCATTTCCGCTGATAATAATCGCATCCTGATGGGCGGTGGGGTACTTCTTTTCAATGGCATCTAAAAAATAGAAACCGCTCAGACCGCCCAGAAATACGTCGATAATAAAAATAGCGACACTGACCTCGCGCTGCAGGCAATATTCGATTGCTTCGTCGGCATTGGTAAATGCGATCACATTGCCCCAGCTGTAAAAGGTTTCAACCAATTCGCTGATGACATCGCAAATGCCCTTGTCATCATCTATGATAATGACGTCTAAACCATCCGACATGTTTTACCTCCCATCGGCACCTCAATTTTAGACCACCTTATCCGGTCAACGGTCGAGAGTTGATTATCTGCCCCGTGCTGCGCCTTACCAATCATCATTGTCTTGTCGTTCCAAATTGTATTTCTCAATTTTCCGATATACAGTAGAGACGTTTACACCCAGTATTTTGGCAGCTTTGGGTCGGTTTCCACCTGTTATACTTAATACTTTTTGAATATGACGTTTTTCAAGTTCTTCGAGTGTCAGCAATTCCACGTTTTTGCGGCGCTCTGGACCTTCATAGGGCAGCACGTTCATTGTCGCAGCCAGGGTCAGCCGGTTGGATTTTTCCAGCAATACTGCGGCAGCAATGATATTTTCCAGTTCACGCACATTTCCCGGGAATGAGTATTGCATCAGTCGTTGTTCAAGTTCTGGCGACAGTGAATGGATCTTTTTATTATTGGTCTCAGCATGCGTTCTGAGAAAATGGCGGGCAATAGGCAGAATATCTTTTTTGCGCTCCCTGAGGGGCGGGACCTTTATGTTATACATATTGATGCGGTAATAAAGGTCTGCTCGAAATTTTCCTTTAAGAATTTCATCGTTGATATCTTTGTTGGTGGCGGCAATGATACGAACATCCACGTTGCGGATTTCAGTGCTGCCCAGTCGATACAGCTCACGTTCCTCGATGACCCGCAATAGTTTGCCTTGCAGAGATGGATCCAATTCGGTGATTTCATCTAGAAACAAGGTTCCGCCATTGGCGGCTTCGAAAAATCCAATTTTTTCGTAGGCGGCGTCCGTGTAGGCACCTTTCGCATGACCGAAAAATTCATCTTCAAAAATCGTTTTGCTAAAAGAAGCCATATTGACTGCATAAAAGGGTTCCTGGGAGCGGTTGCTTAGTTTATGGATGACCCGTGCCAGCATTTCCTTGCCGGTGCCGGATTCACCGTTGATGACGACACTATAGTCCGTACCGGCAACCGCTTCCACTTGATGAAAAACCAGAGCCATGGCTTCATCTTCGGCAACCATGTTGGTGAATGCAGCCGGATTTTTCAAATTAGAAAATACTTTTTTGCTGCCGAACTGTGCCAACTCATGCTCAACACTAACCTTTTCAAGCGTTCGATTAACCAGCGCGACCAGCTTGTCGCTGTTGAGTGGTTTAACCAGATAATCGGTAGCACCCAAGCTCATGGCCTGCACTGCAGATGACACATCGTCGATGGCACTGACAATCACACAATCGACCTCAGGAGATTCGGCTTTGATGGTCTCTAAAACCTCCATACCGGTCAATTGCGGCATCATTAGATCCAATAAAATTAATTGGAAATCATATTCGCGCACCAAATCCATAACCCGCCGGCTGTCAGAAACCAGAGCAGGCTCTGGCAAACCCGAGCTGACCAGGGTTGCCTTAATGCTTAGCAACAGACCCTCATCATCGTCTACGACCAGCACTGGGCTATGATGTTGCGGTATGGATTCCATCAATTGCTGTCTCAAGCGGACGCACTATTTAATCGCAGGCGACCGATCACCTGCATGGGTTGAAAGGTTCGGACATTCAGGCGTGTTCGAACTTGCATTCTTGCTGACATGACCGTATCGGAGAAATGAAACCAAATCAGCGGCACTTCCGCTAACATTTATGTTAGATTGAAAACCCCAATCAGTCAATATTTTTCTCTTTAAGTTGTATATAAACAATTAAGATAATTAATAAATAACATTCTTTTGCAAAATGCGTCAAACATCATGTGATCATTTATTATACCGTATTTGTTATTGGTTTTTACCAATTTGAACACTGATTTTGGAGAGCATCATTTGCTTTGTGTTCTAACCCGATTGGCATCTGACACATTGAACATATATCCCATGCCGAATATCTGCAGTTAGCTGCCAGTGAAAATACGTTCTATGGTCTGTTTGAGGCTTGACGGCCAAGGTCGGGTATCGATACCAAATTGGTTTTTCAAGCGGGAGCAATCCAACGCGGAATAGGGCGGGCGCGGCGCAGGCGTCGGCCACTCAGCTGTCGAGATGGCTTTGATGTGGCGCGCTTGGATGGCAGCATAAGGTGCTGCCAGTTCGATAATTTTTTCTGCCAAACCATGCCAGGTGGTGACGCCGGCGCCGCAATAATGATAGGTACCCCAGGCACTCCTTTCGTTGGCAGCAATTTTTTGGGCAATGATCAACAGCGTCTCAGCAAGGTCCGCCGCACTGGTCGGTGATCCCGATTGATCTGCGACCACCTGAAGGGTCTTTTTTTGAACTGATAGTTTGAGGATGGTTTTGACAAAATTATGGCCGTAAACCCCGTATAACCATGAAGTGCGCACGATGATGTGGTATGGGCATGTGGACCTGACGGCGGTTTCACCCTTTGCTTTGCTGCGACCATAAATGCCCAGCGGAGCGATGGCATCGCTTTCCTTGTAAGGCTGGTTGTGGTTGCCATCAAAAACATAATCTGTGGAAATATGAATCAGCGCCAGGTGATGATCGGCGCAATAACGGGCCAGATGGCGTGGGCCTTCTGCGTTGACGGCATATGCCAGATCCGATTCCATTTCAGCTTGGTCGACATGGGTATAAGCGGCAGCGTTGATCACTACCGCAGGTGAAATGGGTGCCAAGACCTGTTCTATGCATTTTTTATTGGTAATATCAAGCTGTTGACGGTCGTAATGATAAACTTTTGCATCTACGGCAGGACCCAGCCGCACCAATTCACGACCAAGTTGTCCGTGTGCGCCTGTGATCAAGACTTTCATGGTGCCTTTAGCGGATCGTAGAGTTTTTTGGGAGGGATATCGCTGAAAAACGGTAAAGAGGCGTCTTTATCGGAAACAATCGGATCCGTAATGGGCCAATTAATGGCGATGGTCGGATCCGACCACAATATACCGCCTTCATCATCCGGATGATAATAATCGGAACACTTATAGATCACACAAGCACTGGCGCTGAGTACGCAAAATCCATGGGCGCATCCCGCAGGGATAAAGAACTGTCGTTTATTGTGCTCTGTAAGGCGCACGCTTACCCAACGGCTGAATGTGGGTGATGTCGGTCGAATATCAACGGCGACGTCAAATATTTCACCGGATATCACCTGGATCAATTTTGCCTGCGGGTGGCTGATCTGAAAATGCAGACCTCTAAGGGTGTTCTTGACGGAGTATGACAGATTGTCCTGTACAAAAACCCCTGGCAGTCCTGCAGATTCAAAACGACTACCATGATAGCTTTCCATGAAATAGCCCCGTTGATCGCTAAAAACCTGAGGCTCAATGATGCGCACATCGGCGATATCCGTTGCATTTACCCGCATGGCGACTCCGCTGTTGTAAATTTGGGTTGTGAAAATGGATCTTGTGATAATCTGATTTATTTTATCTTATTTGGTCAGGCGTGCAACTTGATCGCATGGTCAAGTAAAATTTAGAGCCTGCTTCAGCTGCCATGATGTTTATCAATGCTGTGCAGCAGATCAACAATTCGTTGCCTAGCGCTCATGCCGTCAAGCCATTGCGCCGGGATGGCTGCCATACCGAGATGGGCACCCAAAACCAGGCCCACCAGCAGACCCCGGCCGGCCGAATCACCACCTGCCATCGCATTTTCAACCAAGGCGGTTTTTAAATGATTTTCATATTTGGCGATCAGATGGATGACGCTGGGAAGGGCAGCCGGCACCTCGCACATTTGGCCAAAATCCACAATGGCCTGGCGGGTGTCCACCTGTGCACTGGTCAGCCCTATTTTTATCCATTTGTTTAGCGGGTCTGATGCAAATTCTTCTTGCTGTGCCTGGGCAATAGCTGCCAACGGAGCAGCGCCAGCCAATATGCGATAGGTGACCGAGGCAAAAAAGGCAGCACTTTCAATTACTTGAGAATTGTTATGGCTAAAGGCTGTTTGGGCCCTGGCAGCGGCAAGCAGCGCTTGCGGGTCCTGGCGATAAACATAAACCAGGGAAGCAATCCGGGCTGCACCGGCAAGATCATCTGAAGCCGATCCTGATTCCGCCGGTGGTTTGTCGGCCGCCAGGTTCTCCATGGTTCCTTTGGTGGCGCCGTCGATATATCCATCATACTGGGCAAACAGCGCCTGCCAGCGCTTGGCAAAATCCGTTAGATCAAATCCATTGCAGTGTGCCACAGATTCAAGTAACACCAGCGCCTGATCCCCGTAATGGGTAAATTCTCCGCGGTCCTTGGTGGGATGGTAGGTGGGTCGCTCGGGTTTTATAAACTGCTCGACCCGGCCGAACTTCTTGTCAATCACATTGGTGTTGTAAATCCAATGGACGCCCAGTGCCAAAGAATCGGCAGCAAACGATGCCAGCACCATGGCTTTTGCTCTTTCATGCATGGGAATGCGCCTCCTATCTAAATCAAGCGGTCCTAAAAGTCTGTACCTGGCCGAACTAGCGGCGAATGATGCAGGCGGTTTAGAACCTATCTCAAAAATGCATCTAATCCGCCAATATTCGTGGCGGATTTAAAACCGATTCAAAATGCTCGAATACTGACGTGTATGCTCCACTTTTGAATCGGTTTTCGCCTTGCCCTTGGGCATGATCTACTATTTTTGAGATAGGTTCTAGTTATACCGTAACGGTGGACTTAGGATAGTTCGTATTTATCGGCAAGTTTTTGTAATTCAGAAACATATTGTTTCTGATAGATCAAACCGATTTGGGCCTGAAAATCGTTCAGCAAAAACTCAATATGGGGCCGGATGTCAATACCTGCTGAATTGAATTTTTCGTCATTTACCTTATCAAGGATCAGAACAGAATAATAAGTTGTTAGCAGTCTGATTTTTGAATCACGGCGCAACAGATAACTTCTGCCTGCCAGGGTGTTCAGGAAAAATCCACTGTAGCCATAAAGGGTCTTTAAGGTGGGTTGGCCGGTTAGGCTTCGGTCACCGGTTTCGTGAGTGGCCCAGCGGTAAAATGTCTGCATGGCCGATTCAAGAACATCACCCTCGTTTTGCAATACATCTCTGACAAGATTCACCCGCTTTTTTCCCAGAATGCGGAAAAAATGGGCCATATTGCGATACAGATTGTACAAGGATTCCGTTTCATCTGTAATACTGGGCGGATTTGCCGCCATTTTCTGCAGAGCGATCTGAAACTGCGCATACGTTCCGTCCTTTAATGCATAGGCTTGAACGTAGTCTTGTTCGTCGAGGTAGGTGAAAAAGGCTTTAATCTGTTGTTCTATGGCTTCGAAGTCAAGCGGTTCTTCTTCTTTATCAGCCGCCGTCTCAGAACCAAAAACTTCTCTGAGCTTGCCCTCCGGAATTGTTTCGCCTTTAATGGAGGCCATTTCCTCTTCTAGCCCGGTGACCTTCTCCATCAGCTCTTTGGTTCTCTTCTCCCAGGCCACCCGTTCCTGACGTTTGGCACTTTCAAGGCTTTCCTTATGCCAACTGCTGAACAGGTTATATCCGAAATAAGCCGCAATACCAAGGATAGCAACGACCAGGCCCACTTTGATGGCTTTGTCCATTATGAATGTAACCCCTTTATGTCTATCAGCAGTTTTTTGTCAGACGACTGGTGCCCCCGGCAAGAATCGAACTTGCGGCACATGGATTAGGAATCCATTGCTCTATCCACTGAGCTACGGGGGCGGGTAAGAGTTCATTGTGCGCTTTATGATATTCGCATAGCAAATCAACTTCGAGATTACAAGGACCTTATCAGCGATATCTAGCCTTGGTAAAATGACGATGGAATGTTAATGGTGATTAAAGCGTTATGAAGCCTGTGTCTGGGTCTTGCAATTGCGAGTCCGTTGGGTTTGAGAAGACCTGCGGTCTGTACCCAAAGGTTGTTGCACATTGCAGGGCCTCTATGATATAACTATATCGTAATCATTTTAACCGCTTACAAAATGGTTCAGCACGCCAACAGGTTCGTCTTGTTAACTTAACCACTTGAGGTTATCGTATGCACCTTCGAAAACGGGTCCTAGTGACCGGCGGCGCCGGATTTCTGGGTTCATTTCTGTGTGAACGCCTTTTGAACGAAAATTGCGATGTGGTATGCGTTGATAATTTTTATACCGGCACCAAACGCAATATCATTCATCTCTTGGAGAACCCTTACTTTGAATTGATTCGACATGACATCACATTTCCCCTTTATCTGGAAGTCGATGAAATCTATAATTTTGCCTGTCCGGCATCTCCCATTCACTATCAAAACGATCCGGTGCAGACCACCAAAGTCAATGTGCACGGATCCATTAATATGTTGGGTCTGGCCAAACGCACGAGAGCCAAGATTTTGCAGGCTTCCACCTCCGAAGTATACGGCGATCCAACCGTGCATCCGCAAACAGAGGATTACTGGGGCAACGTTAATTGTGTGGGTATCCGGTCGTGCTACGATGAAGGCAAACGATGTGCTGAAACCCTTTTTTTCGATTATTATCGACAGCACAAACTGAACATTCGCGTGGTCCGGATTTTTAATACCTATGGGCCTCGGATGCACCCCAACGATGGTCGGGTGGTCAGCAATTTTATCCTGCAAGCGCTAAAAAATGAGGACATCACTGTATATGGTGACGGCCAGCAAACACGTTCTTTTTGCTACGTCGATGATATGATCGACGGGGTTATTCGTATGATGAATGCGTCCGATGACTTCACCGGGCCCGTGAATCTGGGAAATCCTGCAGAGTTTACGATTTTTGAACTGGCGGAAAAAATAATTGCGCTAACAGGCTCAAATTCAAAAATTATCTTTGAACCCTTGCCGCAAGATGATCCGTTGCAGCGCAAACCGAATATTGATTTGGCCCTCAATCGATTAAAGTGGAAACCGCAAATCCAATTGGAGGCGGGGCTGAAAAAGGCGATCGACTATTTTAAGAGCCTGCAGTAAATCCATTAACCGTACAACCGCTTTTAGGAGAAGCAATGAAACGTGCCCTGATAACCGGCATTACCGGGCAGGACGGTGCTTACCTGGCTGAATTTTTGCTGAATAAAAATTATGAGGTCCACGGCATCAAGCGCCGGGCCTCTTCCTTTAATACCGCTCGGGTGGACCACCTTTACCAGGATCCGCATGAAGAAGATGTGCGTTTTTGCATGCATTATGGCGATCTGACCGACGCCACCAATCTGATTCGCATCATCCAGGAGGTCCAGCCCGATGAAATCTATAACCTGGCAGCTCAAAGCCATGTCATGGTCTCATTTGAAACGCCTGAATATACTGCTAATTCAGATGCTTTAGGGACTTTGCGCCTGTTGGAGGCCATTCGCATTCTGGACCGCATCGATCAAACGCGATTATACCAGGCTTCGACGTCCGAACTGTATGGGCTGGTCAAAGAGTCACCGCAAACCGAAACCACCCCGTTTTATCCCCGTTCACCTTATGGTGTGGCCAAGCTGTATGCTTACTGGATCACCGTTAATTACCGTGAAGCCTATGGCATGTATGCCTGCAACGGCATTTTGTTTAATCATGAATCCCCCATCCGGGGCGAAACCTTTGTCTCACGCAAAATTACACGTGCAATGGCTCGCATTCGCAAAGGCTTGCAGAAAAAGCTGTATATCGGTAACCTGGATGCTCGACGGGACTGGGGGCATGCCAGGGATTATGTCGAAATGCAGTGGCTGATGTTGCAGCAGAACGAGCCTGATGATTTCGTCATTTCCACCGGTGAGCAGCATTCGGTGCGAGGATTTATCGAACTGGCGGCCAAGGCAGCCGGTTTTACCATTCGCTGGGAAGGGAAGGGGATTGATGAAAAAGGGATTGATGTTGATAGCGGTAATGAACTGGTTTGCATTGATCCCCGGTATTTCCGGCCGACAGAAGTCGACACCTTACTTGGCGACAGCACCAAAGCGCGACAGAAGCTGGGGTGGGTGCCTAAGACCAGTTTTACTGAACTGGTCCGAGAGATGGTAGCCATGGATATGTTAGAAGCTGAAAAAGACAAGCTGTGTCTGCAGGAAGGATTTCAAACGTATCACCAGGGCGAATAATGACAGGCCCTTGATTACTTGCGATCAGACGTTATGGTTAGTGATAATTCCACAATGCTTGGTGCCCGGGACATACCCGCTAACTTGCCCCGGGAGGCGCGTATATTTCTGGCGGGTCATCAGGGGATGGTGGGTTCTGCGATTGCACGCCGCCTGCAGGCTGAAAAGTATCAGCATGTGATCACCCGGTCCCGAAATGATCTGGACCTGATCAATCAGGCCGCTGTGCGTCGTTTTTTTGAAAGGCAAAGAGTTGATGCGGTTATTCTAGCCGCTGCTCGAGTTGGGGGGATCCAAGCCAATGACACCTATCGGGCTGAATTCATATTTGAAAATATCATGATTCAAACCAATGTGATCCACGAAGCCCATCGGTCTGGCGTCAAACAGTTGTTGTTTTTAGGCAGTTCTTGTATCTACCCCAAATATGCACAGCAGCCGATGCGTGAAGAGCAGCTTTTAAGCGGTATTTTGGAACCCACCAATGAGCCCTATGCCATTGCCAAAATTGCCGGCATTAAGCTCTGCGAAAGTTATAATCGACAGTACGCCACCGATTATCGTTCGATCATGCCCACGAATTTGTACGGGCCCAATGATAATTTTGATTTGGAAAGCTCGCATGTTCTACCGGCCATGATCCGCAAGTTTCATTTGGCCAAACTGGCATATCAGGGGGATTGGAAAAACATCAAACGCGATGAACGCAAATTTGGACTCATTTCAAATGCGTTCAAAAATAAATTGAAAACCATTGCGGCGGCAAAACCCGGCCAATCGGATTTGCCCCCCGCCGTTGAATTGTGGGGCAGTGGCCAGCCCAAACGGGAATTTTTGCATGTCGATGACCTGGCAGCCGCCTGCTTGTATGTCATCAAGCTGAGCGCGCAAGATTATGCCAAAGCTTGCGGTCCAATAGATAAACATCAGCCTGGCGAAACACACACCGGCCAGCCAAATGTGTCGCCTAAACAATCATCCGCCGATGTTCGGGTGGCGCACATTAACGTGGGCAGCGGCAACGATATTTTGATCGCTGAACTGGCGCAGACGATTCAAAAAGTGGTCGGCTATGAAGGCGCTGTCAACTGGAACACTGCAAAACCGGATGGAACGCCTCGAAAATTGTTGGATATCTCTCGCTTGACTCAGCTGGGATGGGCCCCCAGCATCAGCTTGCAAGAGGGAATCAAGCGCACCTATGAGTGGTATCTGGCGCAATCGGATTTAGATTAAGAGGGCGGGGAAAATCCTGATCCGAACCGGCCATCTTAAACGTGACTGCCGCTCTGCAGTGCTTAGAAAGATCAGCCGTTAGACAGATAGCGCTCAACGACCGGCGTTACGGAGGTGGGACCCACGCTATCGACAGTTTTCATGAAGTCAATTGACACGGACTTGAATACAATTGTACATCCGTAGGGGGGATAACTGAATACAAACCCAGTGTAAATCATTGCGGTTGATGGTTCGGCAACCGCCAAAAAAGGAGGATAGATGCGAATTACTGATACCCGAAAAAGACGGCTTCTGGTTATTTTAGCACTCATCATCGCTATGGTGGTTTCAGTTAGTGGCTGTTCGTCGGTAGGTAAAAAAAATAAGACCGCCACAGCGCCTTCGGCCGAAAGCACCACAGGGGTGCCGGCGCTGTATTATGATTTTGGTGATGTTCTGGTTCCCAAGGAGCTTAAAGTTGATAAAAAATCCTCGTTTATTTACCAAACGGAAGGCTTTTCTGCCGGCGTCCTGGTGTTGAAAGGTCGCATTGACAGCAGCTCTCTGATCGCTTTTTTTGAAAAAAACATGACCAAGGACAACTGGCAACTGATCAGTTCGTTTAAGTCCGATCGAACCATGTTATTGTTTCAAAAAGCCCATCGCTGGTGTGTGATGAATATTAACGACGAAACTTTCAATACCTATGTTGAAATCTGGGTCGCTCCAACGAGCAAAAGCGGCTAATTGGGATGGCTGAAATTTGCAGCCATCATCAGGACTGATATCGTCACATCCATCAGCGCAAGTTAACGCGAATGGGTTTGGGCGGGTTGATACCACTATGATGGAAATTGCACTAGAACATAAAAAAGTGATTTTAGGGGTCTGCGGCGGAATTGCGGCATATAAAAGCGTAGAGATCCTCAGACGTTTAACGCAGGCCGGTGCCAGCGTACGGGTGATTATGACCCGCAGTGCCCAGTGGTTCGTAGGCGCCCTGACCTTTGAAGCGCTCTCCGGCCAACCGGTATTCAAAGAGATGTTTGCAGAAGGCCAAGAAGCGTCTATTCGCCATATCGATTGGGCGCAATCAACCGATGGTGTCATCATTGCTCCGGCCACCGCCAATATGATCGGAAAACTGGCCAACGGGATTGCCGATGATCCCCTAAGCACCTTTATGCTAGCCGTTAGCGCCCCGGTGTTGGTTTGCCCGTCCATGAACAGTCAAATGTACGTCAGCCATGCGGTTCAGCGTAATCTTGACACCCTCAGGTCCGATGGATACTTTGTAATAGACCCCGGTTCCGGCGAACTCGCCTGCGGTACCACCGGTCCGGGAAGACTCCCCGAACCTGACGTCATTGTAGATCGATTTATAAGTTGCCTTGCGCCCAATGATCTGGCCGGAAAGAAGATTGTTGTCACCGCCGGCCCTACCATCGAACCCATCGATCCGGTTAGATTTATCAGCAACCCTTCATCGGGAAAGATGGGCTATGCCGTTGCTCGGGCTGCCGCACAGCGGGGGGCCGAGGTTACGCTTGTCACGGGGCCCACGCAATTGCCAGATCCGGACAATGTGACCACCATCAAGATTCGGTCGGCCGATGAAATGGCTGAGGCGGTTCTGCGGCTATTTGAACAAGCCGATGTGGTTGTCAAGGCCGCGGCAGTTTCCGATTACGGGCCGCAAGAGAGCGCTGGTCATAAGATCAAAAAAGGCAGAAAAGAATGGGTTCTGTCGCTTAAGCAAAATAAAGATATTCTGCGAGCTTTGGGCCGCCAAAAGACACACCAGGTACTGGTCGGATTTGCGGCCGAAACCAGAGATCTGGAACAAAACGCCACTAAAAAATTAACAGAAAAAAACCTGGATATGATTGTCGGCAATGTAGTCGGGTCTGCCGGATCTGGTTTTGAATCCGATACCAATACGGTGACGATGTTCTTTAAGGACGGCACCAAAGAATCGTTGCCCTCAATGGAAAAGGAGACGGTTGCCCATATATTGCTGGATCGAATTATGGAAAAAGTGCTGCCGTCAGCAGCGATTAAATAGGACCTGTAAATGACTAGCTTTGGGGTGTTGTGGTTTTAAGATCTCAAATAATTGAATCGATCGATTCGCTAAACCTGTCCCTTCAACGTCTATCCCGTAGCGGGCATCGCGGATTTGATTGCAAACCCAGCAGTCTTGCCAAATTGTCCAACTGGGGCGTGCCCCCCCAACTGGGATCGGAAACATTGACAGGTATACGGGCAGACCTGGGCGATTGTCAGCGGTGCCGCCTTTCCCAGCATCGTCAGAACATTGTTTTCGGCAGCGGAACTGCTACGGCCAAACTGGTATTTGTCGGTGAAGGGCCAGGCTTTGAAGAGGATCAGCAGGCTGAGCCATTTGTCGGCCCGGCTGGGCAGTTGCTAACGAAAATCATCGGCGCTATAAATCTGACCCGCGAGCAGGTTTATATCAGCAACATAGTTAAATGTCGCCCGCCGCAAAATCGCAACCCACGGCCCGATGAAATCCAGACCTGCTCTCCTTTTTTGGACAGACAGCTGGACGCCATCCAGCCGCGCTTTATCTGCGCGCTGGGTTCAGTTGCCGCCCAAACCCTATTGAATTCGGCTGAATCCATATCTAGGTTAAGAGGAAGGTTTTATGATTATCGCGGCATTAAATTGATTCCAACCTATCATCCAGCGTATTTGCTTCGCAATGCCGAAAAAAAACGGCAGGTTTGGAAAGATATGAAAATGCTGATGAAGGAATATCCATATGAAAGCTAAATTGACGATTGTTCTGGTGCTATCTTTTATGATACTGCCGGTTGCCGGCAGTGCCTGGGCTGCAAAAGGCGATGTTTATATTGTTGCCATTAACGATGCCATCAGCCCCGGGATTGCGGAGTATATCAAAAACAGCATAGAAAGAGCTGAAAGAGAAAAAGCTGCCTGTCTGATTATAGAGCTGGATACACCCGGTGGGCTGGCGGAATCCATGCGACTGATCATCAAAGATATTCTGGGCAGTCCTGTGCCGATTGTGGTTTTTGTGGCACCGCGTGGTGCCAGAGCCGCTTCAGCCGGCGTAATGATTACGATGGCCGCCGATGTTGCTGCCATGGCGCCCGGCACCAATATCGGAGCAGCCCATCCGGTTGGCGCAGGCGGTAAAGATATCAGTGGAAAAATGTCGGAAAAAGTGATCAACGATATGGTGGCGCATGCCAAGAGTGTTGCTGAGAAGCGCGGTCGAAATCAAAAATGGGTGGAAGAAGCCATTCGAGAAAGTGTATCGGTCACCGAGACCGAGGCTCTTAAAGAAAACATTATCGATCTGATTGCCGAAGACACCGATGATCTCATCCGCCAGCTCAACGGCCTAAAAATCGCCGGTAAAGGTGAATTAAAGCTGGACAACGCCAAAAAAGAAATCGTCGAACCATCACTGCGAACCAACATCTTAAAGACCATCAGTAATCCCAATATTGCCTATATTTTGCTCATGATCGGACTGGCCGGTCTTTATTTTGAGTTGTCCCACCCCGGCGCGATTTTTCCCGGTGTGATCGGCGGCATATCGCTTGTGCTGGCATTTTTTGCGCTGCAAACGTTGCCGGTGAACTATGCCGGGATTTTGCTGATCGTACTGGCGATTATCTTCTTTATCATGGAAATGAAGATTCCCAGCTATGGGCTGTTAAGTGTTGCCGGCGTCTTGTCTCTATTATTGGGTTCGTTGATGATGTTTAAAGACACCGATCCGGATATGGGCCTGTCTCTGAAGGTCTTGTTGCCCACGATTATCCTGATATCCGGCTTTTTTGTGTTTGTGGCCGGGCTGGTATTTCGGGCCCAGATGTCAAAACCCAGAACCGGCACCAAAGGGCTGGTCGGTGAAATTGGTATCGTCAAACAGGCACTAACTCCGGAAGGCAAGGTTTTTGTCCATGGTGAGTTGTGGAATGCCAGAGCGCAGGAAGAGATTGATGAAAATGCCAAGGTGCGGGTGATCAATGTAGTTAATTTGATGCTAGAGGTTGAACTCGCGGATGATACCGCCGGTGTCTAGCGGGTCAGGCCAATTTGTTTTGGACAACTGTTTATTCAAAAAGTGCGGCTTGAGGCCGGCGCCGTTTAGTGTTATATGCCGGCTGACATAAACTAAATCCCATACTAACGTTACTGCCAAAAAAGGAGGATAGCATGAGTCTTTTTACGCCGATTGCCATTCTGATATTGGTGATTTTTTTCCTATCGGCAGCGTTGCGTATTCTTAACGAATATGAGCGCGGCGTGATATTCAGGCTGGGACGGGTGATTGCTGCCAAAGGGCCGGGGCTCATCATTTTGATTCCATTGATAGATAAAATGGTAAAGGTCAGCTTGCGGTTGGTTGCCATGGATGTGGATCCGCAAGATGTGATTACCAGAGATAACGTTTCTGTGAAAGTTAATGCAGTCATCTACTTCAGGGTGATCGATCCGATAAAGGCGATCGTAGAGGTCGAAAACTACAGCTACGCCATGTCTCAGCTGGCCCAGACCACCCTAAGGAGCGTTTGCGGGCAGTCTGAGCTGGATGATCTGCTGGCCGAAAGGGAAAAAATCAATACGGAGCTGCAGGAAATTCTGGATACCCACACAGACCCATGGGGTATAAAGGTTGCCACAGTTGAATTGAAACACATCGATCTACCCGGTGAAATGCAACGGGCAATCGCACGGCAGGCCGAGGCTGAGCGCGAAAGGCGCGCCAAAGTAATTAATGCCGAAGGTGAATTTCAGGCCGCCAGTAAATTGGCGGAGGCATCTGAGATTATCGAAAAACATCCAACAGCGTTGCAACTCAGATATCTGCAAACCATGAATGAAATGTCAACCGAAAGTAATTCGACAACGATTTTTCCGATTCCGCTAGAGCTTTTCAAGCCTTTTGCGCGCTTCTTTGAAAGGGACAACAAAGAATAAATGATTGAACATATGAGCTTATTTTGATAACAGGCAAATTTAAAATTTATCATTCATTGGTAAATTTGATTATACCTGCGTCATCCATGGGCGGAGGCTTTAAAGCCTCCGCTTATGCTTTCAACCAAAGATAGAAGGAGAACTAGACAAATGAGTGAAACCCCAGAAAATGAAAAGGAAACACCAGAAAAGACTGTGGGCGACGAAGAAGAGCCTCAGGCGGAAACAGCCGGGGTAGACAAAAAGTCGGCCCAGGAACAGGAGGCCGCTGATCCGGTCGAAGACCAGCCAGATGCGCCGCCGGAAAAGTCTGCAAAAGCAGTAGAGACGCCAGCAGCCGAAAAAGAAAAACCTTTGGATAAGATGACGGTCAAAGAGCTTCGCGAGATCGCCAAGGATATACCCGGAATGAGCGGTGTGCACGCGATGAAAAAAGATGAGTTGATTACAGGCATCAAGAAGTTCAGGGGCATCCAAGACGAATTGCCTAAAAAAACCACTGGCACCACCCGAGAGTTGAAACTGAAAATCAAAGCGTTAAAAGCTGAACGTCAAGCGGCGCTGGAAGCCAAGGACAAGAAAAAGGCCACTATTTTCAGGCGTCGTATTTCCAGATTAAAAAAGAAAACCCGACATATAGCCGCATAGCGGCTACGTTATTTGTTACTGGTTATCTGTTAATAGGGGCTGACCGACGGTCGGGAGCAATCCGCTTCGATGATAGCCAGTGGCAGATTATTAAATCATCCAGGCACAAATTGATTGCCGATTATTCATTAAACGAATAACAAATAAAAAATAACGAATAACATCCATCATGAAAATTGATCCAGCATCAGTTGCCTTTGATATCGACGGCGTGGTTGCCGATACGATGACCCTGTTTCTTGATATTGCCCATCAAGAGTTTAACGTCAACGGATTCGCCTATGAAGATATCACCTGCTATAATCTGGCGGACTGCCTTGAGATCGAACCCAAAACCATTGATGCAGTTGTCTCCCGCATTCTGGATGGCAACTACACGCTTCCGCTAAAGCCGATTGCCGGTGCACCTGACGTGTTGTATCAACTGGCCGATCGGTTTGGAACCGTCTTGTTTGTGACAGCACGTCCTTATATGGGGCCGCTTGCGGGTTGGATCAGTGAAACGCTGCGCCTGGATTCAGCCGCCATTGAGATCATTGCTACCGGAACGCATGAGGACAAAGCCAGTATTCTTCAGCAGCGCCGAATTAAATATTTTGTCGACGATCGTCTCGAGACTTGTTTTTTGCTGCACACAGCGGGTATTCAGCCGATTTTATTTCAACAGCCCTGGAATCGGGAGCCACACCCGTTTGTTGAGGTAAGCTCCTGGGATGAACTTAAAAAACTTTTTGTGTTTTAGAAAAGATACTCCGTATGGAAGCCCATTCGGAAAATCCTTTGGTGGGTTTGTTTATTGAGTCCCTTGTGACTGAAAAGGGGTATTCAGATCATACCTGCCGCGCATACCGCAAAGATCTTAAAGATTTCCTATCTTTTGCAGCCGATTTTCTTCGGACTGGAAAAACGCAGCATAAACAATCGTCTGAAGTGGACATCAAGCAGATTGACGGTATCCTGATCAGAGGGTATCTGGGTGCTTTGCACCGTAAGAACAAAAAAGCCACCATTGCTCGCAAGCTCTCGGCCATACGATCGTTTTTCAAGTTTCTGGACAAAAGGGGACTGATTTCCGAAAATCCGGCCGAGCATGTGATGACACCCAAACAGGATAAAACTATACCGGCTTATCTTTCGGTCGATGAAATGTTTGGGCTGCTGGATTCGATTCAGACAGATACCGTATTGGATTTAAGGAATCGTGCTATCTTTGAAACACTTTACTCCAGCGGTATTCGTGTTTCTGAACTCACCCAAATGAATGTCTCGGATGTGGATTTTAAAGCATCCGTCATTCGGGTGCACGGCAAAGGCAATCAGGAGCGAATAATCCCTGTCGGAAAAAAAGCCCTATCCGCTGTTGAGGCCTATCGCACCCGGCTGCTAAAGCAAATTGGCGCGGAAGCTGCAGGCCATGGCCCTTTATTCTTAAACCGCTTTAACAAACGGTTGACATCCCGCTCGATTGCCAGAATTTTAAAACAACTGGTTACAGCCGTCGGCCTGTTGGCGCCTGTGTCACCGCATGCGTTGCGTCATAGCTTCGCCACCCATATGCTAGATGCAGGTGCTGATTTGCGCGTGGTTCAAGAGCTTTTAGGGCACAAAAGCCTCTCGACGACCCAAAAATACACGCATGTCAGCATCGATCATTTGATGGAAACATATGACAAAGCGCATCCCCGAAAATAAGGCGATGTTGGACAAGGCGGGTTTTGTAAAAATGGGTGGAAAAATGCAACGCTTTAGATCATAATAAGATGCTGTTGCCGTTAAGCACAATAGGCAGATATCAATTTGATCGAAAGCATTGAAACTAGCCTACCAGTCAACTGATTCGAGGAACACGATGGAAATGCACGGAACGACTATTTTAGCTGTCAGGCACAAGGGTAAAGCGGTGGTTGCCGGTGATGGCCAAATTACGTTGAACAACACAATTATCAAGCATCGGGCAAAAAAAGTCAGAAAGATATATCAGCAAAAAATAATTGTCGGATTTGCAGGTGCCACGGCTGATGCCTTGAATCTATCTGAGCGCTTGGAGCATAAACTTGAACAGTATAATGGAAATCTGACCCGAGCAGCCGTTGAATTGGCCCGGGATTGGCGAACCGATAAATACCTGAGGCGTCTTGAGGCGCTGATGGTTGCCGTGGATGCAAAACAAATGTATCTGATTTCGGGCAATGGCGACGTTATTGAACCGGATCAATCGATCATTGGAATTGGATCCGGGGGTGTTGCCGCCCAGGCTGCAGCACTGGCATTGGTAGAGCATGCGGGACTCGATGCACGCCAAATTGTAGAAGCCGCCATGAAAATTGCGGCATCGATTTGCGTGTTTACCAATGCGCAGATCTTGGTAGAGGAACTCTAAATGAATCCGTTAAAGCCCTCTGAAGTGGTCAAAGAACTGGATAAATACATTATCGGCCAGGATAAAGCCAAGCGATCAGTTGCCATTGCGTTGCGCAATCGGTGGCGTCGCCAGCAGGTTCCTGATGAACTGCGCGATGAAATTGCGCCCAAAAACATCATACTGATCGGCCCCACCGGCGTCGGCAAAACCGAAATTGCCAGACGTTTGTCCCGACTGACGGACTCACCTTTTTCAAAAGTGGAAGCGTCTAAATTCACTGAAGTCGGCTATGTGGGACGTGATGTTGAATCCATGGTCCGGGACCTTCTCGAGTTGACCATAAATACCCTCAAGTCACGGGAGCAGGAAGCGGTTAAGGATAAAGCCTGGTATGCGGCCGAAGAGCGGATGCTGGATTTGTTGTTGCCGAAATCCGGCTCAACGACCGCCGCGCGCACTGAAGAGCCCAAAGAAGTTCAATTTGAACTGATCACATCCGCAAATGAAGAGTCATCGTCAACCCGGCAAAAGCTGCGGGATATGCTGCGACGCGGCAAACTCGATAATCGATTTGTCGATTTGGATGTGGCCGATCGCAGTGGTCCTATGGTTGAGATTTTTTCAAACGTCGGCATGGAAGAGATGGGCATTAACTTCAAAGATATGCTGGGTGGGGTTTTTCCCAAAGCCACCAAGCGCCGCAAGGTCAAAGTCCCTGAGGCGATGGAAATCATGGCACAAGATGAGGCCCAGGGACTGGTGGATATGGATAAAGTTGTTAAAAAGGCCATAAAAAAAGTTGAACAGTCGGGGATCATTTTTCTAGATGAAATTGACAAGATTGCAGGTCGCAACAGTGCCCACGGTCCAGATGTATCCCGGGAAGGCGTGCAGCGAGATCTGCTGCCGATTGTTGAAGGATCCACCGTGACCACCAAATATGGACCTGTAAAAACCGATCATATTTTGTTTGTGGCCTCCGGGGCTTTCCATACCGTCAAGCCCTCTGATTTAATTCCGGAGCTGCAGGGCCGTTTTCCCATTCGGGTTGAGCTGGATGCGCTCGGCAAAAATGAGTTTATCCGCATTTTAACAGAGCCCAAAAATGCGCTTTTACTGCAGTACATCGCCTTATTAAGGACAGAAGGTTTGGATGTTGCTTTTGAAGACGATGCTGTTGAAACCATCGCCAAAATTGCCGAAGAGGTGAATAATCGCACCGAAAATATCGGTGCCCGCAGGCTGCAAACTGTTATGGAAAGGCTGCTGGAAGACGTTCTCTTCCAGGCACCGGATGTTCCTCAGAAACGCCTGGTGATCTGCAAGGATGATGTGGAATCCAAGTTGAAAGAAATCAAAGATGATGAGGATTTGAGCCGTTATATCCTGTAAAGCGGCACACTTCGCAGAAGGCGAATTTTCTTTTCAGAAAAAGTTCTATTGATATCGATCCGCTGTTTTAGTTCAAACGATTATCGGGGTCAATAAGCCATGCCGAAAAACACCCATGAACCGAATCCCAATGTTGCTGATATACTCATTGAAGCGCTGCCGTATATTCGACGCTTTTATGGTATGACGATTGTGATCAAATATGGCGGACATGCCATGGTCGATGAGCAGCTTAAACAGGATTTCGCCCGCGATATTACATTGCTGAAGTTTATTGGTATCAATCCGGTGGTGGTGCACGGCGGCGGGCCTCAGATAAATTCGGTGCTGGACCAAATGGGCATTCGGCCCCAGTTTGTGCGTGGCATGCGATTGACCGATGAGCGCACCATGGATGTGGTTGAAATGGTCTTGGGCGGTAAAGTCAACAAAGCGATCGTTCATCAAATCAATCAGCAAGGGGGCAAAGCCGTCGGGTTAAGCGGCAAAGATGGCGGGCTGATACAGGCGAAAAAGCTTAAAATCGTGCAACAGCCCGACGTCAATAAACCGCCTGAAATTATTGATCCAGGGCTGGTCGGGGAGGTCACGGGCATCAACTCTGAGATCATCGATAAGCTCACCCAGCAGGGCTTTATTCCCATTATTGCCCCGGTGGGCGCCGGTGAAGCCGGGGAAACCTTCAATATCAATGCGGATCTGGTGGCCAGTCGCATTGCGATGGCGCTCAAAGCCGGTCGGCTTGTTTTACTTACCGATGTGGATGGCGTGCTGGATAACGACGGCCGTCTGATCAGCTCCATCGATGCGCATCAGATTAAAAAGATGATTGATGATCAGGCGATATCCGGGGGAATGATCCCAAAAATTGAATACGGTTTGCGTGCGATTGAAAATGGTGTTGAAAAAGTTCAGATTATCAATGGCACTCAGCGACATTCAATTTTGCTTGAATTGTTTACCGACAGCGGCATTGGAACGGAGGTGACGGCATGACCGCAGCTTTAATGCAACGCGCCGATCAGGTTATGGCGGCCACCTATCAGCGGTTTCCAGTTGTTTTTGAAAAAGGCAGCGGGTGTCGCCTCTGGGATACAGACGGGCGATCTTATATGGATTTTGTTGCCGGAATTGCAGTGTGCAATCTGGGCCATGCCCATCCGCGCATCAGCGATGCTGTCAGTCGACAGATCGAAACGCTGTTGCATGTATCCAACCTTTACTACACCGTACCCCAGATCGATTTGGCGGCCTGGTTGGTGGAAAACAGTTTTGCGGATCGGGCCTTTTTCGCTAACAGCGGTGCCGAAGCCAATGAGGCTGCGATAAAATTGGCGCGTAAATATTTCAAAGACCGCGGTGAAAGCGAGCGCTTTCGAATCATTACCATGGAACGCTCCTTTCACGGGCGCACTCTGGCGACTTTGTCGGCTACCGGACAGGAGAAAATCAGAAAAGGGTTTGATCCGGTATTGGCGGGCTTTGATTTTGTGCCCTTTAATAACATCGAGGCGTTGCGTGCCAGCATAAATGCCGCGACCTGTGCCGTTATGCTTGAACCCATTCAAGGTGAAGGGGGGGTTCGTTGTCCGGATGAACACTATTTAAAAATGGTCCGACAGCTCTGTGATGAAACCGGCACACTACTTATTTTTGATGAAATTCAAACCGGAATGGGGCGCACCGGACAGCTTTTCGCCTATCAGCATTTTGGTGTCGAGCCGGATATTATGACCCTGGCGAAGGCCTTGGCCAACGGCTTGCCCATTGGAGCGATGTTGTCGCGCGAAGCGATTGCGGCTGCCTTTTCACCCGGTGCTCACGCATCGACTTTCGGCGGAACCCCCATCGTTACGGCCGCGGCTCTGGAAGTGTGTAAAATGCTGCTGGACGGCGGCGTTATCGAAAAAAGCAGAGCTGCCGGGGCTTATTTCAGAAAGCGACTGCAGGCGTTAAAAGACCGCCATAGTGTCATCAAAGATGTGCGCGGGCAGGGTCTGCTGCTTGGCATGAAACTAAAAATTGACGGGGCGCCGATCGTAAAGCAATGCATGCAAAACGGTTTTTTGATCAATTGTATCCAGGATCGCATTTTGAGATTTATTCCGCCTTTGATCATCACCCAGGAAGAAATTGATCAGCTTGTTGATTGTCTTGACAAAATCTTCGCTGATATTGCATGAGGAGAGATAAGAATTAAAAATGTTCAGCATTCGAATTAATTTGGCACAAATATAAAATAAATGATGCATTTGCACATGCCTACTGTATATATTTCGTTAGATGATTCTCATCTATTTTCATGCACTTTCAGCTATGGGATAAGATGGAGGTATAGGGATGACCAAACATCTGCTGACACTGGCCGATATGGCCAAGGACGAATTTGAGGCCTTTTTCAAAAGGGCGGTTGAGCTCAAGGAAAGACAGCAGAAAGGCACCGCTCAAGCATTGCATGCCGGCAAAAGCCTCGGGCTTCTGTTTGATAAACCATCGACCCGCACCCGGGTTTCATTTGAAACGGCGATGGTGCAATTGGGCGGCTCACCGTTATTTATCAGTTCCAAAGATACCCAAATGTCGCGGGCTGAGCCTATAAAAGATACCGCCAGGGTGCTTTCACGTTATCTGGATGCTTTGGCCATTCGCACCTTTTCTCAAACAACGATCGAAGAATTCGCGCAATTTTCGACCATACCGGTGATCAATGCGCTAACCGATGCCTATCATCCCTGCCAGGTTCTGAGTGATTTGCTAACCGTTATTGAGCATAAGGGGTCTGTTGATAATTTAAAGATTGCCTGGATCGGCGATGGTAACAATATGGCGCAATCTTGGATCAATGCCGCTGCCGTTTTGGGTTTTGAGCTGTCTTTGGCTTGTCCGCCGGATTATTTTCCGGAAAAACAGATTGTCGACAGGGCCAAAAAGAAACCAGCAGCGCGCATAACACTCGGCTCCGACCCTGTCGCTGCCATCAAAGATGCGGATGTGGTCAACACGGATGTCTGGGCCAGTATGGGGCAGGAGGATGAGCAGCAATCCCGCAAGAAGATCTTTGCGCCATTTCAGGTCAATGCAGCACTTATGAAAAAAGCAGCCGAAGATGCGATTGTGCTGCATTGCCTACCGGCCCATCGCGAAGAAGAAATTAGCGAAGAAGTTTTGGAAGGCCCTCAGTCTGTTGTTTGGGACCAATCCGAGAACAAGCTTCATATGCACAAAGCGATCCTAGATATCTTAATAAGTCAATAGAATTTATCTAAAGAAAAGCAACGCTTATTCTTTCGATGGTTGTAAATTCATACAGCGCATGTTAATCGGGTTGAGCCCGTAGGCCCGTTAGCCGGTCTGCCCGTAAAGAAAAAAAGAATTCATTTTTAAATTAAACCGGCTCAACTGGTTCAACCGGCTAAACGGGATAACCGGAAGCGGAGGTGACTATTTTGACGGATCAAATCAACAAAGTGGTTCTGGCCTATTCCGGAGGGCTGGATACTTCGGTCATTTTAAAGTGGCTGATTGAAACCTATCACTGTGAGGTGGTGACATTTTCTGCGGCTATCGGTCAGGAAGACGATCTGGAAGAAATCAGGGAAAATGCGTACAATACCGGTGCGACCAAGGCATATATTGAAGATCTGACGGAAGAATTTGTCAGCGAATATGTATTTCCGGCTTTTCGTGCCAATGCCATTTACGAGGGCCAGTATCTGCTGGGAACCTCTTTGGCCAGGCCGCTGATTGCCAAGCGCCAGATTGAGATTGCGCATCTTGAAAAAGCTGAGGCCGTCAGTCACGGTGCCACCGGTAAAGGTAATGATCAAGTTCGATTCGAGCTGGGTTATCTTTCCCATGATCCGGGTATCCGTATTATTGCACCCTGGCGGGAGTGGGACCTGAATTCACGCACCGCTTTAATGGAGTTTGCCGCTCGACATGGTATCGCAGTTCAGGCCACCCATGATAAACCCTATAGCACGGATTCCAATTTGCTGCATATCAGTTATGAAGGCGGTATACTTGAAGACCCCTGGGCTGAGGCGCCCGAAGACATTTTTACGCTGACGGTTTCACCCAAACAGGCACCGGACAAAGCCGAAGTCATCGAGTTGACATTTCAAAAGGGCAATCCGGTTGAGCTAAACGGTAAAAAGCTAACTGCGGCGGAAATGCTTAAGGCCTTGAATTCTTGTGGCGGTCAACACGGTATCGGGCGGGTGGATCTGGTTGAGAATCGTTACGTGGGCATGAAATCCCGCGGCGTTTATGAGACGCCTGGCGGTACGATTTTGCGTGCTGCCCACATGGCAATGGAATCCATTACACTGGATCGTGAGGTTGTTCATCTGCGGGATTCGCTAATCCCCAAATACGCGCAGCTGATTTACAATGGTTTCTGGTTTGCGCCTGAGATGAAAGTGTTGCAAAACATGATTGACATGACCCAGCAAAATGTATCCGGAACCGTACGTCTTGAATTGTATAAGGGCAACTGCCGGGTTCTGGGCCGCAAGTCAGATCGATCCCTTTATCGGGAAGACTTTGCTACCTTTGAAGACGATCAGGTCTATAACCAGAAAGATGCCGAGGGCTTTATTCGCTTAAACGCGCTGAGATTAAGAATTCAAAAACTGATCGAAAAATAAAATTATCGAATCGGACAGAATAAGTGCCCGATCCTAATAACCAATAACCAACAACTATTAACCAATATCGTTATTGCCATGTCAGAAAAGCTGTGGGCCGGAAGGTTTAAAGAAAATACCGCTGAAATTGTCGAAACCTTTACTTCTTCCATTGATGTGGATCGGCGACTGTATGCATTTGATATCCAGGGCAGTATTGCGCATTGTAAAACGCTGGCAAAGGCTGGCATCATCACATCTAAAGAAGCCAGACAATTGACGGCGGGTCTTAAAAAGGTCGAAAAAGAAATTGAAGCGCATGCATTTGACTATCAAGCGGCTTTGGAAGACATTCATATGCATATCGAATCGCGGTTGGCGGAGATCGTAGGCCCTGTTGCCCAGAAACTGCATACCGCCAGGAGCCGCAATGATCAGGTGGCGTTGGACGTTCGTCTATATCTAAAAGATGCCGTCGCCGTGATCATTGGATTGATGGGCCGCTTGCGCAAAGCGCTGGTCCGGGTTGCCAAACGGCATGTTGAGACCGTGCTGCCGGGTTACACCCATCTGCAGCGAGCCCAACCGGTTCTGCTGGCGCATCATTTGCTGGCGTATTACGAAATGTTTTCAAGAGATACGGAACGCCTGAACGATTGTTTGGTTCGCATTGATGTCATGCCGCTGGGCAGCGCAGCGCTTGCGGGCACTTCCCACCCGATCGACAGAAAATATACCGCCGGATTGCTCGGTTTTAAAAAAGTTTCGGCCAACAGCATGGATTCAGTGGCCGATCGCGATTTTATGATCGAATTTTTATCTGCGGCCAGTATTTGCATGATGCACCTCAGCCGGCTTTCAGAAGAACTGATCCTCTGGTCCTCAGCTGAATTTGACTTCATCGAACTGCCAGATGCATTTGCCACCGGCAGCAGTATTATGCCGCAGAAAAAAAACCCCGATGTTGCCGAACTGATCCGAGGCAAAAGCGGTAGCGTCTTTGGCAACTTGATGGCGATGCTAACCATCATGAAGTCTTTGCCACTGTCATACAATCGCGATATGCAGGAGGACAAAGCACTTCTTTTTGATGCTGTTGATACCCTGAGCGCCTGTGTCGCCATAACGGCTCAATTGCTGCCCAAGATCAAATTTAATAAGCGCCGCATGCAAGCGGCGGCTGAAATGGGTTATCTCAATGCCACCGATTTGGCCGATTACCTGGTCACCAAAGGCATGCCTTTTCGGAAAGCACACCATTGTGTCGGCCAGATTGTCGGTTACGCCATTCACAAGCGCAAAGAAATTCTTGCACTTTCACTGGCGGAATTGCAGCAATTTTCAGACCTGATTGAAGCAGAGATATTTGATTTTCTGGAAACCCAACAAATGATCGACCGGCGGGCCACGATCGGCGGTACAGCAACCCGGTCCGTCAAAGCAGCTGTCAAAGCAGCTGAAAAGCAGCTGCAAAAAGGTGCCTAACGGAAAAAGATTGTTTAGATCCGCCCCCATACAGACGAGTGTTTATCCCCATCGCCTCTTTCGGGTGTGTCTGCTTATGGCACTCGCTGTTTTAAGCTGTGTGTGGCAGGGCTGCGGTAAAAAGGGTCCACCACGGCCACCAAAGCGCCCTTTGCCCCCGGTGGTTCAAGATTTGCGACACACGCTTAAAAACGATGTGGTCGAGCTCAGTTGGACGCTCCCGAGCACAGCAGGCGGCAACATTGCTGAGCCGGCGACAATTAAGGTGCTGCGTGCCACCCAAACCGGCCAGGAAATCGGCTGTGAAGAATGTCCGCTTCGTTTCGAAATTGTGGCTGAGATTCCAGTCCATGCGAAGGCGTCTGATAAATCAGGCCCTCGGAGGCTTCAGTACAGCGAGATAATCGATTCCGGCTATCGCTACATCTATAAAGTCATCCTCTTTGATGAATACGGATACAGTGGCAAAGCCTCCAATAGCGTTAAATTCGACCATTAACCGGATTGAATCGTCATTGAATCAGATGGCATTCGTTATCTGTTATGAGTTATGGGTGTTGAAAAACTAAATTTTTCGCAATCCAACATCGGTCGATCAACACATAACGAATATCAAGCTGCGTTTACTAGGAAACAGCATGCATCACTTTACCTATCGGGAAAATCAATTGTTCTGTGAAGATGTTCCGGTGCAAAGGATTGCTGACAAAGTGGGCACACCGTTTTACTTGTACAGCCATGCAACCTTGACTCGCCATCTTACAGCTTTCAAAGAGGCTTTTGAGAAAATCGACTATCTGGTTTGCTTCTCTGCCAAAGCCAATACCAATTTGGCGATATTGAAACTATTTGCTGCCGGTGGATGTGGTCTTGACATTGTTTCAGGCGGAGAGCTGTATCGTGGACTGCAGGCGGGGTTTGCGCCGGAGCGGATTGTCTATTCCGGTGTTGGCAAACGCATAGATGAAATTGACGATGCCCTTAAAGCGGGCATCTTAATGTTCAACTTGGAATCAATTGACGAGCTCAAACAGATTGACCAGCGGGCCGCCGCATTAAACCGACAGGCAAAAGTTGCCATTCGGGTCAATCCGGATGTCGATCCCAAAACCCACCCTTACATTTCGACAGGTCTCAAAAAAAATAAGTTTGGCATCAACACCGAAGCCGCCATTGAAGGATATCAGTTGGCTTCTAAACTCGAGCATATTGATGTCATCGGCATCGATTGCCATATCGGCTCGCAGATAACTGAGGCCGGGCCATTTGAGGATGCGCTTAAAAGCGTTAGAGCATTAATGCTGCGCCTCAAATCTGAACTGGGCATCGACATCCGATATATCGACATGGGGGGTGGCCTGGGCATTACCTATGGCGATGAGAGCCCGCCATCTTTATCTGAATATGCCAAAGCTTTTTTAAAGCACCTTGAAGGATCGGCAGTTACGCTCGTTTTGGAACCGGGCAGGGTATTGGTTGGCAATGCCGGTATCCTGGTAACACGGGCGCTCTATAAAAAATCCGGCCCGGACAAAAAATTCATCATTGTCGATGCCGGTATGAACGACTTGTTACGTCCGACACTCTATAATGCCTTTCATGAAATCAAGCCCGTCGTGCGCACAGCGGCATCGCCAACTGTCGCCGATGTTGTCGGGCCGATTTGTGAAAGCGGTGATTTTCTGGCAGCAGATCGCCGTTTGGCCGATGTCGAAGGGGGTAACCTTCTGGCTGTTATGAGCGCCGGCGCTTACGGCTTTGTCATGTCTTCAAATTACTGCTCACGCCCGAGAGTTGCGGAAGTGATGGTCAAAGATGACCAGTTTCATGTCGTCAAGCAAAGAGAAACATACGAGGATCTCGTTCGAGGGGAATCGCTGCCGCCTTTTTTGAATGACTAGTACCGGTGGTTTCAGGTGTCGGGTGTCGGGTGTCAGGTGTCAGTCCTTCGGTGGCCAGCTTTGAGCCTTTACTATTCAGTAGCAATCACGGACGAATTTTTAAAATATTCTGATTTCAATCATGTTTTTACTGACACCTGAAACCTAAAGAAAACCGTGTTGTTAAATAAAATGAACCACATGAGTGTTGACCACAAACATAGGAAGAGGCATGAACCCAATCCCATTTTACAAGATGAGTGGGGCCGGCAATGATTTTATTATCATCGACAACCGCGACCACAAAATCAATGACGATGATTTAACCGGCTTTATCAGCGAGGTTTGCCGGCGCAAAATGTCGGCCGGGGCTGATGGGCTCATTCTAATTGAAACCTCAGAGCGGCATGATTTTCGCTGGCGGTTTTTTAATTCCGATGGCAGCAGAGCTGAAATGTGTGGCAACGGCGCGCGCTGCGCCGCCAGATTTGCCCATATTACCGGTATTGCCGGATCCACGTTGACGTTTGAAACCGATGCCGGTTTGGTGAGCGCCCAGATCGATAAGGAGCGTGTTAAAGTGCAGATGCCGGATCCTTCGAACCTTAAACTGGACTATGCGCTGAAGTTGTCGAATATTTCTTTGGAGATCAGCAGTATCAATACCGGTGTGCCGCATGCGGTGGCTTTTGTAGAGCAAGTTGATGATCTGGATGTGGTTGCGCTGGGGCGTGAAATTCGCCACCACCATACCTTTGCACCGGCCGGGACGAACGCTAATTTTGTCGAACACCGTCAAGGTAACGCCATTAAAATCCGGACCTATGAAAGGGGAGTGGAAGACGAAACCCTGGCTTGCGGCACCGGTGCAATTGCCAGTGCCATTATTTCAGCAAGCCGCTTTAACCTGCAACCACCGGTGGAAGTAGAAACCCGCAGCGCTTCGCGGCTGACCATTTATTTTGATGTTGCCGACGGCCAGTATCAGCATATTTACATGGAGGGCGATGCGCGCCTCATCTATACGGGTGAGCTTCAGCCGGATGCCTGGAGATAGAATCACCGATTTGTCTTACGCAAAGCCGCCAAGTTTTAGAAACAGCCTATTCTTGATATTTTCTTTACGTTTTAGTGGCTTGGTGTAAGGTTTAGGCTTATCCCAATGGCGATACACATTGTATATATATCGGTGGGCTCCAATATGGGAGACCGGCTGCAGAATTGCCGACAGGGAATTACGACGCTCACCCGTGGTGCCAAATCTCGTGCTATTGCGCAATCACGTGTTTATACAACCGAACCGGTGGATTATAAAAACCAAGACTGGTTTATCAATATGGTGGTTAAGCTTGAGACCGCACTGGATCCATTTGAACTGCTCGATCAAATTGAAAAGGTGCAGCGAGCAGCCGGCCGCAAGCGCGACGTGATTCGCTTTGGCCCTCGGGTTCTGGATTTGGATATCCTTTTGTATGATGATCGCATCATTGAATCCGAGCATCTGATCGTGCCGCACCCGCGGATGCATCAAAGGCGTTTTGTCTTAAAGCCAATTTGTGATATAGACCCAACTATCCTTCATCCGGTCTTGCACCAGAGCATGCAATCATTGTTGGATCAGCTGGGGGAGGATGAGCAAAAGGTGATTGAATATCAATGATCAAATTTTTAATACTTTTCGTTGTGGGCTATTTGCTGTACCGCTCAGTGCGAACTTGGATGTTTCCCGACACCCGGCCGAAGGAAAAGGTTTCCGATCCCGCTGGCAGGCAGATTGATGATGTCATGATCAAAGATCCGTTTTGTGACGCTTATTTTCCACGGCGCAATGCCATCCATCTGAAATTCAATGGACATGATATTTATTTCTGCAGCACGTCCTGTCGGGACCAATACATTGCCCAGCATTCAAAAGAAACCTAAGATGCAATTGAGAATTTTATGGCCACCTTCCAAAACTTAATCCGAGGACCTAATCTGTTAACGCTGTTTAGAATCGCAGCCGTGCCGATTATTATTATTTTGATGCTCTTTCCTAACCGATTCAGCGTTTTTATGGCGGCTTTGGTGTTCAGCGCCGCCGCCATTACCGATTATTTAGATGGTTTTTATGCTCGCAAAAGAAACATGGTCACCACACTCGGCAAGGTGATGGACCCGGTTGCCGACAAACTGCTGGTTTCATCGTCTTTTATTATGCTGGCCGCTTTGGATTGGGTACCGGCCTGGATGGCTTGTATTATTATCGGCCGCGAATTGGCCGTTACCGGTTTGCGCAACATTATTGCCGAAAAGGGCGAGGATCTATCCGCATCTAATTTGGGTAAATTTAAAACCGGCTTTCAGATCGCTGCGATTATTCCTCTGATGATCCACTTTCCATTTCTGGGGCTCAATGTGCAGGCCATTGGCCATTTGTTTTTATGGGGAGCACTGGTGTTCACGATCTGGTCGGGTGCTGATTATTTTATTCGCTCCAGAAGTCTTCTGGAAAGTTGAACTTTTTATTGACAAAAGCTTGTTAACTGGCTAAGAAATAACGTTTACAAGAGCGGGAATAACTCAGTGGTAGAGTGCGACCTTGCCAAGGTCGAAGTCGCGGGTTCAAATCCCGTTTCCCGCTCCATTTTTTTTGGCG